>DATBBP010000080.1:0-2045 GCA_036270935.1 Gemmatimonadaceae bacterium | reverse complement strand
CGACTGGCACAACGCCGACTATTGGCCACGTGGCCGCACGGGCCACGCGACCGGACGTCCCGAGAGCGGCGACTGGAATCGCTATCTCGACTTCATGGATCAACAGCTCACGGAGCTGCTGACGAACTACGGTCCCATCGGCGGCCTCTGGTTCGACGGCATGTGGGACAAGCCCAACGCAAACTGGCGACTCGACCGCACGTACGCGTTGATACATTCGCTCCAGCCGAGTGCGCTCATCGTTCCGAATCACCATCAGGCGCCGTTACCAGGCGAGGACGTTCAGACCTTCGAACAGGACCTGCCCGGCGCGAACACCGCAGGGTTCAACACGCGCGAAATAGGCTCACTCCCGCTCGAGACGTCGTTGACGATGAACGGCTCGTGGGGCTTCAATATCACTGACACGAGCTGGAAGTCGCCGCGCGAGCTGATCGGCTACCTCGTTCGCGCCGCCGGGAGAAACGCCAACTTGCTGCTCAACATCGGTCCACGGCCGGACGGAACGATCCAACCGGAGGCCGTCGATCGTCTGCAAGCGTTAGGCGGCTGGCTCGCGCGATATGGTACGTCGATCTACGGGACGCGCGGTGGTCCGATTCCGCCGCGCAGTTGGGGGGTGACGACGCAGCGCGGCGATTCAGTCTTCGTGCATGTTCTCGACTGGCCCGACGGCATTCTTTCGATCCCGAGCGTTGGCTCGCGCGTTGTCCGCGCCTCGATGTTGAGGACCGGCGAGCGCGTCGACATCACCCAAGGGCCGAACGGGATCTCGCTGACGCTATTCCCCGCTCCGGGCGACGAGCCCGACCGCATCGTCGTTCTCCAGACCGAGCATCGCAGGCGCTGAGCGCACACTTGTTATCCTCGAAGCGAAGCGACCGAGGGTCTGCTTTGTGTCCTCGACGCCTATTCGCGATTGCGACGATGCTCGAGAAAGTTCCGCTCGGCCAGGTTGCTGGTGCGCGCAATAGCCACGTCGAGAGCGTTCACGGATTCGGTCGCGCGTCCGAGGCGCTGCAGTAGATCCGCCCGCACGACGTGAAACGAGACGACGTCGCCGAGGTCGAGCGCGTCCAGGACATCGAGCGCGGCGGCCGGACCCTCGACTTCGGCCAGTGCGACAGCACGATTCAAAGCGACCACTGGGCTCGGTGTCAGCGTGAGAAGCTGATCGTATAGCGCGAGAATCTGCCGCCAATCCGTATCGCTCGCCGCTGTTGCGTCACTGTGGACCGCGTTGATCGCGGCTTGAATCTGATAGTAGCCGGGCCGATTGAGCGCGAGACAATGCCTGACGAGGGCTCGCCCCTCGGCGATCAAGTCTCGATTCCATCGAGACCGATCCTGGTCCGCGAGCAGCACGAGATCGCCGTCAGACGTCGTGCGTGTCTCGCGGCGCGACTCGACGAGCAGCATTAGCGCCAGGAGGCCAATGACCTCTGAATCGTTCGGTATGAGCTCTCCGAGCAAGCGGCCCAGTCGGATTGCTTCGCGGCAGAGATCGTCGCGCACCAGCTTCGTGCCCTCGCTGGCTTTGTAGCCTTCGTTGAAGATCAGGTACACCACTGCCAACACCGACGCCACCCGCTCCGGTAGCTCCGGCGCCGTTGGAATGCGATACGGTATCCGCGCGTCGCGGATCTTGGCCTTGGCACGCACCAATCGCTGCGCCATCGTCGCCTCGGGAACGAGAAACGCTCGGGCGACCTCGGCAGTCGTTAGGCCACCGAGTAGCCGCAGCGCCAACGCAACGCGGACCGCCGGTGCGAGCGCCGGATGGCAGCATGTGAAGATGAGACGCAGCTGATCGTCCCGCACGGCGCTCTCGTCCTCCTCGTCGATGGTCTCTTCTCGCTCGTGCAGGAGCGCTGCCTGCGCGTACTTGTCGTCGCGCGCGGACTCTCTGCGTAGGCGGTCGATGCCACGGTTGCGCGCGGTGGTGATGATCCACCCCGCCGGGCTCGGCGGCATCCCCGTCGATGGCCAGCGCTCGAGCGCCGCGACGAACGCGTCCTGCACCGCCTCCTCGGCGACGTCAATGT
>DATBBP010000079.1:0-11526 GCA_036270935.1 Gemmatimonadaceae bacterium | reverse complement strand
CGGTCAATGAACGGCCGCCTCCTCTTCCTTCTCCTTCGTAGCCTCGTCGATAACTCGTTGCGCCACTTCGTGAGGCACTTCTTCATAACCCTTGAACCGCTTCGTGAAGGTCGCGCGACCTTGAGTCATCGATTGCAGGGTTCCGGCATAGCTGTGGAGCTCTGACTCGGGAACGATCGCTCGGACATGCGTCTCGGTGGCACCCGTACTCGAATCGACTACCTCGGTCCCGAGAATCTGGCCTCGACGTGACGACAAATCGCCAAGCACGTCGCCCATGTACTCGTCAGGCGTGACGACATCGATCTCGGTAAGTGGCTCGAGGAGCACCGGCTTGCATTTGGGTGCAACCGTCTTAAAGGCCTGAATACCCGCCATCTTGAACGATTGCTCATTGGAGTCCACGGTGTGGAACGAGCCGTCGAACACCTCGACCTTGAAGTCCACAACGGGATATCCGGCGAGCACACCACGCACCGAGGCCTCCTGAATTCCTCTGTCCACGGCGGGAATGTACTGACGAGGGATGGCGCCGCCGACGATTTTGTCGATGAACTCGTAGCCGCCGCCACGTTGCGACGGCGCGATGCGCACCCAGCAATCTCCGAACTGGCCTCGCCCGCCCGTTTGCTTCTTGTGCTTTCCCTGCCCTTCGGCGCGCGCCTTCAGCGTTTCTCGATAAGCGATCTTCGGTCGCGTCATTTGCGCCTGCACTGTGTACTTGCGACGCAGCTTCGCCATTGAGATCTCGAGGTGTCGCTCCCCGACTCCTGCGACGATTGTCTCGTGCGTCTCGGAGTTGTAGTGCGTCTGGAACGTCGGATCTTCCTCGTGAAGCTTGTGAAGACCAGCCTGGAGCTTCTCTTCGTCCGCACGCGCCGTCGCGTGAACCGCCAGCTCGATGATCGGCTCAGGGAAATCGATCTGTGGAAGCCGCACGGGATGATCACGCGTCGAGAGCGTGTCATTGGTGTGCGTGCTCTTCAGCTTCGCGACGCAGCCGATGTCGCCGGCGCAAAGCCGATTCACCTCAATGCGCTCCTTGCCTTGTGCGACCGAGAGATGGTTGAGCTTCTCCGGTGTATCTCGCGTCGCGTTGAAAACATCCTGACCGTTCACGATGCAGCCGGAGAAGATCCTGAAGTAGCTCACATCGCCAACGTGCGGCTCAGACATCGTTTTGAAGATCAGCGCGGTGAACGGCTTGTTGTCCTCGGCGTGAATCTCCACCGTCGAATTGCCCACCGCGCCCTTGAACGCGTGGACTTCCTCCATTTCGAAAGCGTTGGGGAGGAGTTCGACAACCGTGTTCAGCACGGCCTGCACGCCGTAATTGAGCTCGCTCGAGACACAGAACAGCGGGAAGAGCTCCATCTTCTTCATCGCTTCCTTCATTCCCGCGATCGCCTCGTCTCTGCCGATTTCCCCACCCTCGAGGTACCGCTCCAAAAGCGTGTCGTCGGTCGACGAGATGGACTCGATCAGCTCTTGATAGTAACGATCGAACTGAGTGCGATAGTCGGCGGGAATGTCGACTTCCTGGAACTCGCCGCTCTTTGAACCGTGCTTGAAGAGCAGTGCCTTTTTCGTGAAGAGATTGATGACGCCGTGGAAGTCCGGGCCTTCGCCCAACGGCACCTCGACCGGAATCACTTTCGACGTGAGCCGGGTCTTGATCTGTTGGTAAATGCGATCGAAGTCCGCGTGCTCTTTGTCCATCATGGAAACGACGAACAGAACGGGATCGCGCCGCTTCACGGCCTCGCGGAACATACGCTCGGTACCTACTTCGACGCCGCTGTTCGCGCTCACGACGCACAATGCACCATCAGCAGCTGCTAAACCGGCTACCGCGTCGCCCTGAAAATCGAGAAACCCGGGCGTGTCGATGATGTTGATCTTGGTGCCGAGCCACTCCGCGTGGGCGACGCCGAGGTTGATGGAATAACCGCGCTCGACTTCCTCGGGCGCTGTATCCGTGAGCGACGTGCCATCCTTCACCGATCCGTGACGCTTACTGGCACCTGACACGAAGGCGAGCGCATCGACCAAACTGGTCTTGCCGCTCGCCCCGTGTCCCACCACCGCGACATTTCGGATCTCCGAGCCCTTGAACTCCCGCATGAGTCGCGCTCCTTCAGCCCCTAGCTGAGTGAACCGATCTTGGGCGCGGCCCCGAGCCACGCCCTCAGAGTTTCATCTCCGGCGTCGTCCTCGCGCACGATGTCTTCGGTCGCGATCGCGCGACTCGATTGTCGCGCGTCGCTGATGCATGTGAAGACCACGGCGCGCGCCGTGAGGACGGCGCTCCACAAGCGGCCCGTCTCGTCGGCGAACACGTGTTGTTCGTCGGCTCGCGCCTGCTTGGATAGTCGGTGAGTGAACGGCCGTGACATTCTCCTCCCTCTGTCTCGATAGCCTCGCGTTTGAATCGAGATGAGTCAAGAGGGAATCGCGGTCGTGGAACAGCGGCCCGAGCTTTGGAGTGGTGGTAACAGGCCGCAAAAGGGGCGCAGGGCAGAGGAGCAGGAGCGAGCGCAACGCGCGAGCGACTTCAAATAAGAGTCCCCTCGCGAGCGAAGCGAGCGAGGGGAGCCGTTCGGCTCCCCTCGAAACTCATTCTTCCGTCCCCGGCCCGGCCTATTAATCGCCTTCGGCTTCGAATGTCAGACCTTCCGCCTCGCGCATTCTATCGAGCATGCTCTCGATCGGCGCGAACATCGGCGCTGTGAGCCCAACAATGGGCCCAATCGAAACTGTGATCGCACGTCGCGCTCCTTCGGGCCAATCTGGCATCGACAAGCCAGCGACCAATCGACGAATCAGCTGACCGCACTCGGCGAGCAACCGGCCCGCCGTCGAATGCAGGATCTCGAGCGGGATCTCGAGATCGCGAGTCATGAGCTGACCCGTGCTCACATCCCGCCACGCAGCGTCGCCGATCGCTCCGCGCTCCGGCCACACGCCGAGATGGCGGATGGCTTCCATGCTGTTTCCGCTCGACCGATGACACTCCACGGCTGCTGCAAGGGCGAGCGCGAGAGACTCCGGACTCGGCGCTCCATACAGCGTCACGATGTCGCGCGACGGGCGTTCCGCTGATGCGAGCGGAGACGGCACCGAGTTCACGTGCGCGAGCACCGCTGAGTGATCAGGGTTGTCTTCGAGCATGACGAGAACGTCCATGCCCTCCTCCTGAAGATGATACGACTCGAGCATCGTGCCCCTCCTCCCCTCCACCAGCCTTACGATGTGCTACAGCATGCACCACACTGGTGCGCAAGCTGAGCATCACCAAATCCAACCCGTCGACACGCGCGATGTTCCAGTGAAACTGTCTTGAACACCTTTGTAGTCACATCGCGGTTGCAACGCTGTCACATTGCACCGACGGTCAAAATCTTTTACACACCGGTAGGGGCAAAGCGCATGCCCATCGGCAGCGTTATCGCGATGACTAAGCCAATCGCGATCAAATTCTCCGGCGTGAGCACTAGGGTGATTGACCCGGCGAAGGTCCGCGCGGACACAAAGACCGCCGCGATCGCAACGGCGGCGATCGTAATCGCCCATGCGATGCGATGCTCGCCTGCATCGCCAATCAGCGCTGCGTAGACGACGCCAAACGAGAGCATGGCTGCAACGTGCATGAGAAGGCCGACGAGGACGTAGCGAGGCGCGCCAGCGGCCGTTTCGCTCGCATGGAGCACAATCGTGCCGATCGTCTGAAAGATCCGACCAGGCGCGCCGAGCCGCGCTCCGTAGCCCCAGAGCATGCCTGTCGTTGCCGCGGCCGGAATCAGCCCCGCGGTGATACCGCGTACGATCTGTGCGCGCCGCACGACACAAAGGAAGCTCGTGTTCAGTTTCCTCTCAAGAGTGGCAGCCCACATATCGCGGAGAGCGCGAGAGTTTTTCCGACCCGTGTCGTATAACAACGATGTGCGTCGTCGACAGGTCGTCGCTCAAACGCATCAATGAAGGATCGGTGAGCGCACTTGCCGCGTGCTCAGCCACCACTAACTTGGCCCTCCGCATGTTTGCCGCCGTCGAAACCGCCCGGATTCTCGTCGTCGAGGACAGCGCTGAGCTAGTGTCTCTGCTCGAGCGAGTGCTCGGTGAGCAGGGTTATGACGTGAGCGCCGCAATGGACGGAGAGTCCGGTCTCGCGCGCGCGATCGATCAAGCTCCCGATTTGGTCATCCTCGATCTTGGATTGCCTGGACGAGATGGCCTGCAAGTCGCCTCGGAGCTGCGTCGCCGCGGAGTGAACGCGCCGGTGTTGATGCTCACCGCGCGCGGAGCGGTTGCCGATCGCGTCTCGGGGCTCGAAGCCGGCGCCGACGATTATCTCGCCAAGCCGTTCGACGCCGAAGAGCTGCTCGCGCGAGTGCGCGCGTTACTTCGTCGCTCAGCATTGCGAGTGCGCGCTGCTCGGCTCCAGGTTGCGGACGTCGTCCTCGATCCGCTGACGCGCGAGGTGTGGCGTGACGATCGCGCTCTCACGCTCACGCCGCGCGAGTTCGCATTGCTCGAGTACATGATGCGCAACCCTGGGCGCACGCTCACGCGATCCGCGATCGTCGCGCAGGTCTGGAAGCAGCCTCCGGACGACATGGACGCGACGAACATCGTGGACGTGTACATGGCGTATTTGCGCAAGAAGCTCGAGGCGAACAATCATCGACCAATGATCTTCACGGTGCGGGGCATCGGCTATGTGTTTCGCGCGCCGCGCGACGACGACGAAGAAGACGAGTAGGCCATCAGCGCCAACCGTTGACACCAAGCAAATGGGGCGCCGCAGCCGCGGCGCCCCATTTGCCTTTAACGATCGAGCGAGAACTCGTTAGGGAGTGACAACTACGGAAGGCGTCAGACTGAGGCTGTCGACGACAGCCCCGCTGAACAGATTCGTACTCGCGACCGGTGCGATGGCAGTTGGATCGACGTTGCAGGTGCCATCATCTGCTAGCGACGGACAGCTGAATCCCATGCTGACGAGATAGCCGCTGAAGTGCTTCACGCGACGCCACACGATACCGCTTTGCAGATCTACGTGTGTGACCATCGAGCCATCGCCTGTCGAGCGAACTTCGTCGACGTTCGCCCCACCGCCAGTCGGCACGTAGAGGATCGCGAAGTTCTGGAAGAACCACGAGCTAGTAGAGAGCTGCCGCACGCCGCTGCTTGTGAGCAGCGAGCTGTATGCGTTCGTCTGAATGACCACCGAGCCCGCGCTCGGCCTGAACCGAATATCGGGCTGGAAATCGACGCTGACGCTCTGTCCGTGTCTCTTGGCGACGACGTTGACCGTGAGCGTCTGCGTCGCCGGCATGCAATCGTCGTCCCAGTGTCTCACACCGTACTTCGTAGTCGCGGGATCGCACACTGCGCCCGCAGGCATGACGATATCGAAATCACCAACGTGGTAAGTACCGCCGTTAGGCGAAAGCTCGAGCGTTCCGAGTAGCGTTCGGTTGGAGTGGGACTCGCCCTTCGAGAAGGATGCCGCTGCAGACGCGGCGAGAGGATTCGAACTGCGCGTAGGACCAACTGCGTCCTGGCAGGCGACCGCAAGCGCCGCGACTGCACCCACGAGCAGGAGGAGGGATTTACTTCGCATAGTCGTCGTCGACCAATGTGGGTAAGGGCCCGCCCCGGGAGTTCAACGCCCGAGGGCGAACCAAGGCGCCGGCATCGACACCCAAGCTAAGAGGATGTCACAAGGTCCGCCAGAGTCGGACTCTATGCCGTGAGTTGTATCACCCCCCAATCAACTCATTGAATCGCTTTGCGATACCGGTGTATCCAAATTCCTGGATTGGTGACCTAAATCGCTCAAGCCATGTTCGCATTCGCCGCGGCGCCAAAGAGAGTAAAGTTCGACCGCAATTCGCCACGAGCCACGCGCCTGTATAGAGATCGGACGCCTCCGCTGACTTCACGGCCATTTCGAACCGAGCGATCGCATCCTCGGTGCGGCCCTCTGCAACGCATAAAGCCACGGCAAGGGCTTCCGCAAACTCACGCCCCTGAAACCAGTCCGTTCTGCGGCTAACTCGTTCCTCAATCTCACTATACGCCTGGCGAGCCTTCGCCATGTCGCCGACTTCCACCATGCACAATCCAGCGGCAGCAATCGCGCCGATCTCCACGTCCTCGGCGCCGATGCGCTCAGCGAGCGAGGCTGTCGCCTCATACAACTCTGAGCCGGCCTCCCACGCGTCGTTCTCCCACTCCACGTGCGCCATGTTGTAGAGCGCGTACAGCTGAATCTCACTGTTCTTCACCGCCGCAACGAGTGCGAGCGCTTCGCCAAGCAGTTCTCTCGCACGCTCGTAATCACCGCTGCGCACGTAGCTCACGCCTAGATTCAGCGCCGCAACTCCCCAACCGTCAGGCATAGCTGCGCCCCTTGCCAGGGCAATTGCGGTCCCATACGACTGCCTCGCCTTTTGCCAGTCGTTTCGCCGTGCCGCAATGTTGCCGAGGTTATTGTGGCACCGCGCCTGCGCGGCTGCATCACCCGTTCGTTGAGCGATTTCGAGCGTTCGACCGTACATCTGTTCCGCCCGATCGGCGTGGTCAATCTCGAGCGTGACTGCAAGTCGATTCAGCGCTTGAGTGAGTAGAAAGAGATCGCCATACTGCTCCGCCGTTTCAACGCATTCATTGGCGGTACGCTCCGCCGAGAGCGGGTCGCCAAGACGACCGTATGTTTGCGATAGCATCATCAGTATCTCGATACTCTCACTCACGAATCCGAGCGAGCGAGCCTCTTCGTCCAGCTGCAGCAAACTCTCCAGTGTGAGCTTTGCCGGATGGGCGAGCTCTTTTCGCGCACGCTCTCTCATGCGGCGCAGGGTCAACGCGCGACGCGCATCTCCCTTGCCCACGAAGAATTCGATGGCGAGGTCGCAGAGTTCTTCCGCCTCGTCAAACCGGCCCGTGACTTCGGCAAGCGTCGCCATGCGCACGCGCACTTCAGCAAGCTCACCCGGCGTGGACGCGTTGCGACCCGCAACATTGAGGAACGCGTTTGCTGTGGCGTACGCGTACACCCGCTCCGCGTGTTCGGCGGCGATCAGCGCGTTCGAATAAGCTGGACCTGCGATCCCCGCCGCGTCGTAGTGCAGCGCAATCTCTGAGGTACGCACTTTGTTGCGGCGCTCAATCGCCTCGGCGACACGCTGGTGGATCTGACGCAGCCGATCATGAGCAATCGACTGGACGAGCGCTTCCACCATGTGAGCATGGGTAAACGCGTAACCGCGGCCGCCACGTTCGTACGATGGCTTGAGAATTCCCGCGGCTAATCCTTCGGAGAGAGCCAGGTGCACCGCCGCATCTGAGCCAGCGCCAGCTTCTACCACGAGTCCAACGTCGAACTCATCGCCGATCACGGCCGCGATGCTGAGGACGGCCTGCGTACTTGACGAGAGTCGGCTCAATCTGCGTGCGATGAGCGGCGCGAGTCCGTTTGGCAAACGCAGTTCCGACAAGGGCGTCCATTGCCAGCGACCGTCCGCGTGCCAGAGTGCGCCTTCCTCGACAAGCGTCTGCAGTAGTTGGGCAATGAAGAGCGGATTGCCTTCCGTGTGCCGATACAGGAAGGCCAGCAGCTCGCGGCCGACCTCTTGCCCGTGCATCGCGCCCTCGAGCCACCTCTTTGCTTCGTCCCGCGTTAGGCGTGGCAGGGTGATCTCCCTGTACACGGCGCTCCGTGTCAGCTGCTGGCGGCGCTCGGCAGCCTCGGCGTACGCAGCTTCCGACCGGAACGTCATCGCAATAAGTAAACGCTCATGCTCGAGCTGCTGGCACACGTTCTCGAGCACGTCCCACGACGCGACGTCCGCCCATTGCATCTCGTCGAGTAACAACACGAGCGGCCGCTTCTGCGCGACGACGCGGATAAATTCCGCGATCTCGTCAAGCAAACGGTACTTGCTGCCCCAACGCGAGCCAGTCGCCGACGACT
Source organism: Gemmatimonadaceae bacterium (assembly GCA_036270935.1). GTDB lineage: Bacteria > Gemmatimonadota > Gemmatimonadetes > Gemmatimonadales > Gemmatimonadaceae > AG2. The sequence continues at coordinate 3,545 of DATBBP010000079.1, read as the reverse complement.
CACCCGCGATTGCTGGCACCAAATGGTGGAGCTCTCTCCACGATCCAGCCGGTGCGTCCGGCAACCGGTGCAGAGCCGCTATCGAAGACGCCCAGACGCCGTACGGCTCGCGAACGCGCTGCTCGCGCGCGCGACCGACCACCAGTGATCCGCCGTGCAGGCGCACCTCGGGCTCAAGTTGTCGCACGAGTGTCGCCGTACCCGCTCCGGCTTCGCCGAGAATGGCAACGGCTCGCGGCGCTTCGACGACCGCTTCACCCAGAAACCGAACCAGCGAGGCGAACTCCTCGTTGCGGCCAGCGAACCGCTCGATGTCCAGTCGCCGATCGGGCGCCTCGTGCCCGGGAAGCGGAGCCAGAGCAGCGCCGTCGCGACCCTGCGCCTTCAAACGCACACGAGCGGCATCCGCCGCAGCGTGCAGAGCTTGATACGTCGTCCCGTGATCCGGAGCCGTCGCTACGCCAATCGAAATCGTGACTCGGGGCGGCCGCCCGTGGTCCGTACTCGGAAAGAGATGGCCGCGCACAGTTGCACAGAGTCGTTCAGCAACTTCACGAGCGGTGGAAGCCGAAGCGCGAAGGAGGGCTACGAGCTCGTCTCCGCCCGGGTGGGCAACCAATTCTCCCTCACGCAAGTTCGCGCGGGCCAGATCGAAGATCGTGCGCAGCACCGACTCGGCGTATGGCTCACCAAACTCGTCGGCGATCCGTCGATAGTGATCGACGTCAGCAACAAGCAAGGCTACCGGACGACGCGCCGTTCCCGCCTCGGCGACCGATGCCGTGGCAGTATCGACGAAGGCGTCGAAACTAGCGAGCCGTCGCTGTTGATCGAGAAGGATGAGATGCTCCTACGGGCAGGGCGCTCGCAGCCGAGGTCTCGGTGGCTTCGAGTCGGGGATTAAGACAACCGTAAGAGCGGAGGGTCGAATGACGCAAGGGAAAAGTGGTGATTTGCGTCATATAGCCTTCATCGAGGCCCGCTTCCGCCGCCTGTCACGTTCTTAACGATCCAACCGCCGGCGCCGTCGTACGACTAGTCGTTTCTTCCCGTTTTCGAGTAGTGTGACTCCATGCGCGTTTCTACTACATCGCTTGGCTTGGCTGGCCTAGCCGTGGCGGCCTGCTCGACTGGTGCACCGGTGGGATCAACGATGCGCTCCGCCTCCGTTAGTGCTCCAGCCCCGGTCGCTGCGCCTGTTGCACTCATGTCTTCCGAGCCTCGTGAGTTACTTCCGGATGAGCAGGTGCAGCAGGTATTGAATCGTTTGAGCTTCGGCCCTCGTCCCGGTGACGCCGACAAGGTGCGTGCGATGGGCGTCGACAAGTGGATTGCGACGCAATTGGCGCCGGAACGAATCGACGATGCTCCCGCCGATCAGCTCGTGTCGCAGTATCAAACCCTGCATGAGAACACGTCCGAGCTCGTCGACACATTCCGTCAGGTACAGCAGGCGCGACGGCGCGAGCAGATGCAGCTCAAGGCCGAAGGCGACACCGCAAGCAAGCGCGATGCACGACGCGAAGCGCTAGCGAGTGATCCGAATCTTCGCGAGCTCGCGCGCAAGGCACAGAAGATCGTTGGCGATGTGCAGTCGGCGAAGCTCGCGCGCGCCGTCGTCAGTGAGCGACAGCTCGACGAAGTGATGGTGGATTTCTGGGAGAACCACTTCTCTGTTTACTCGGGAAAGGGTCAGACTCGGCTCTTTCTCGCCTCTTACGATCGCGATGTGATTCGCCCGCATGCGCTCGGGAAGTTCCGTGACTTGCTCGAGGCGGTCGCGAAGAGTCCCGCGATGCTTTTCTTCCTCGACAACTGGCAGAGCGTCGCCGACAGTCTGCATCCGACCCTCGCGTCGGCGCGCCAGCCGGTGCGTCGCTACGGTGGTTTTCGTCCGGGCATCGGCCGCTTTCCGCGAACGGTCGGTGCCGCCGCTCCCCCGCCTCAGCGTCGCGCGCGGGGACTCAACGAGAACTATGCGCGCGAGTTGATGGAGTTGCACACGCTTGGCGTGGATGGCGGCTACACGCAGAAGGACGTGATCGAAGTCGCGCGCGCGCTCACCGGCTGGACGATGAACCCGCGCAATGGCGACTTCGTATTTCGGCCGGAGATGCATGACGCGGGTGAAAAGCTCGTGCTCGGGCACAAGCTGAAGGGCGGTCAAGGCATCGAGGATGGCGAGCAGGTGCTCGATATCGTCGCACGCCATCCTTCCACCGCACACTTCGTCACGACCAAACTCGTCAGGCACTTCGTGAGCGACACGGCGCCGACGCCGCTGGTGAATCGGTGCGCGAGCGTCTTCACGAAGACAGACGGCGACATTCGGGAGACGGTGCGATGCATCGTCACCTCGCCCGAGTTCTTCAGCCGCGCGGCGTATCACGCCAAGGTGAAGACGCCATTCGAGGTCGTGGCGAGCGCGCTGCGCGCGATGAACGCGCAGCCGGATACGACGCCGCGTACCGCGCAGCTCGTGGCGCGCCTCGGTCAGCCGATCTTTGGGCGTCAAACTCCCGACGGCTGGCCTGACCGCGGCGATGCATGGATGAACACGGGCGCGATCCTGAATCGCATCAACTTTGGACTGGCGCTCGCGGCTGGCCGAGTGCCGGGCGCGTCACTCGCGAGCTGGCCGTACAGCGCGACGCTGCGCAGCGAGAGTCGCTCGGCGCAGGTGGACGGCGTCATCAAGTCCATCCTCGGCGGCCAGTCGTCGTCCGAGACGAGATCGATCCTGATGTCTGGTGAGAATCCACTCGTCGGGAAGCTCGCGACAACCGACTCGTCAGGCAGCGACATCATGGACAATCCGATGCCGGACGACATGGCGAACGAGCGACCACGGCAGGCCGGCAACGCCGTCGGGAAGAAAGGCGTGCCCCGGCCGAACGCGGCATCGCCTCTCAATCGACCCGTCCATCTGGAAGGGCTCGCGCAGGTCGTGGGTCTCGCCCTCGGGTCACCGGAATTTCAACGTCGTTAGGCGCCGATTGGCGTCTGTTCAGCATCGAGGTAGCATATGAATCGTCGTGTGTTCATGAAATCGGGCGCGATGGCCATGGTCACCATGGGGCTCAGCCCGAGCTTCCTGCGTCGAAGCGTCTACGGCATGGAGCTCCTTCGCGGTGCGTCGACCTATGGCAATGGCCGCGGAAAAATTCTCATTTGCCTCTTCCAGCGCGGCGCGGCAGACGCGCTAAACGTGGTCGTCCCGCACGGTGAGGCCGCGTACTATCGCATGCGTCCATCGATCGCGATTCCGCGGCCGGTCTCGGGCGCGGCGCAAGCGGACGTGGACCTGGATGGCTTCTTCGGTTTGCATCCATCGCTCGCTCCAATGAAGGAGCTATGGGACCGTGGGCTCCTCGCCCCTGTGCACGCTGTTGGAAGTCCGAGCAATACGCGCTCGCACTTCGACGCGCAGGATTATATGGAAAGCGGAACACCGGACAACAAAGGTACGCCCGATGGCTGGCTCAATCGCTATCTCGCGACGCGTGGTACCTGCGAAGAGTGCGCGGCTGCCGGCGCGCGGCAGG
>DATBBP010000078.1:0-4916 GCA_036270935.1 Gemmatimonadaceae bacterium | reverse complement strand
ACGGGTCCCGAAGACACGCGCTTTCGCGTCCCGTCGGAGAAGCTCTTTACCGCAACGTTTCCACGACTGCGGCTCGTCGACGCCAAACCGAAGGGCGTTTTGCCGCTGGCTGAATACCCTGAGGAGGAGCGTGACGACGGTCGTGATGGCGAAGTGATGCTGCGCGTCGTTGTCGACGGATCTGGCGGGGCAATCATCTCGACCATGGAAGTGCTGCATGCGACGTCGCCTGCGTTCGCGCTGTCGGCGGCACGAGCGCTGGCGCGCTACCATTTTTCGCCAGCGCGTGTTGGCTCGTGTGCGGTACCGCAGGTTGTCGAGATCCCGTTCTGGTTTTCCCTCCGTCCGTGATTGGATCAGGAGCCTAACGGGGGCGGTCATCGTGTGGTCGCCGAACGTCGCAACGATCCACCGCTCATTCGAGGGAAAGAACGATCGGTCGAGCTCGAAGTGCGCGGTCGAGTTTCCCGTGACTTCGGGGCATTGACACTGTCGTGACCTCTGCATCACTTACGCGCACCTCGAGCCAACAACAGGAGGGCTGACCGAGATGGCTCATGCACCGCTACCGCTGTATCGACGAGGCTTCGGCGAGACGATGCGCCGCGACGCCTGGTGGATTCAGCCACTCGTGGTGTTCACGCTGCTCACGAGCTTCATCGTCTACGCGACGTGGGCAGCCTTTCAGAACGGGAATTACTGGTACGGTCCGTACCTGTCGCCCTTTTACTCGCCAGAGATTTTCGGCAACTCGCCACACGCGCTGTTCGGCCCGAAGCCCGGCTGGTGGCCTTCGTGGCTCGCGTTCTCGCCGGCGCTGATCATCTTGCCGTTTCCCGGACTGTTCCGCGTCACGTGCTATTACTATCGCGGTGCGTATTACAAGGCCTTTTGGGCCGACCCGCCAAACTGTGCTGTTGGCGAGCCACGCAGCTCGTATCTGGGTGAGCGTTACTTCCCGCTGATTCTTCAGAACATTCACCGGTACGTTCTCTACATCGCCCTGCTGTTCCTCATCATTCTGGGATCGGACGTATGGAAGGCGCTGTGGTTCCCGACCGCGGCAGGAGGACGGCAATTCGGAATCGGAGTCGGCACTCTGGTTCTCGCGGCGAACGTCGTGTTTCTGAGCTGCTATACCCTCGGCTGCCACTCATTCCGTCACATCGTGGGCGGCTTTCACGATGAGATTTCCAAGCACCGTGGCCAACAGGTCGCGTACGACTGCGCCAGTTGCCTGAACCGATGGCATATGCGTTGGGCATGGACGAGTCTGATATCCGTGGCTTTCTCCGATGTGTACATCCGCCTCTGCGCAATGGGCGTGTGGCACGACTGGAGGTTTTTTTGAGGGGCTCGGAGTCGGGAACTAGGGGCTAGGCTTGAATGAGCGAATACGAAACTATAGATCACGACGTACTTGTCATCGGCGCTGGAGGCGCGGGGTTGCGCGCGGCGATCGAGGCCGCAGCGAACGGCGTGAAGGTGGGGCTCGTATGCAAGTCGCTGCTCGGCAAAGCGCATACGGTGATGGCCGAGGGGGGTGCGGCGGCGGCGATGGGAAACGTCGACGATCGCGACAACTGGCGCGTGCATTTCGCCGACACCATGCGCGGCGGGCAGTACCTCAACAACTGGCGGATGGCGGAGATTCACGCCAAGGAAGCGCCAGACCGGATTCGCGAGCTCGAGGCCTGGGGCGCGCTGTTCGACCGCACGCCGGACGGACGCATCCTGCAACGCAACTTCGGCGGACATCGATACCCGCGGCTCGCGCATGTCGGCGATCGCACCGGTCTCGAGATGATCCGCACGCTGCAGGATCACGGCATACATCGGGGCATCGACGTGCACATGGAGTGCACCGTGATCACCCTGCTCAAGGATGGCGATCGCGTATCGGGTGCCTTCGGCTACGATCGCGAGCGCGGACGTTTTCGGCTCTTCCGTGCGCGCGCAGTCGTACTGGCGACTGGCGGCGTGGGGCGCGCCTTCAAGATCACGTCGAACAGCTGGGAGTACACGGGCGACGGTCACGCGCTCGCGTACCGCGCCGGCGCTGCGCTGCAGGACATGGAGTTCGTCCAGTTCCACCCGACGGGCATGATCTGGCCGCCGAGCGTGCGCGGACTTCTCGTCACGGAAGGTGTGCGCGGAGAGGGTGGCGTCCTTAAGAATGGCGACGGCAAGCGATTCATGTTCGAGAACATACCGGAGAACTATCGGTCACAGACCGCGGACAATGCGGAAGAGGGCTGGCGATACACGCAGGGCGATAAGAACGCGCGACGCCCACCGGAATTGCTCACGCGCGATCACGTCGCGCGTATGATCGTCCGCGAGGTGAAGGAAGGGCGCGGCTCGCCGCACGGCGGCGTCTTTCTCGACATCTCGTGGATCAAGGAGAAGCTGCCTAACGCGGCGGAGCACATCAAGAAGAAGCTGCCGAGCATGTATCACCAGTTCATGCAGCTCGCCGGCATCGACATCACGAAAGAGCCGATGGAGATTGGTCCGACCACGCACTACATCATGGGTGGCGTACGCGTAAACGGCGACACGCAAATGTCCACGGTTCCCGGCTTGTTCGCCTGCGGTGAGTGCGCTGCGGGCTTGCATGGCGCAAACCGACTTGGCGGGAACTCACTCTCCGATCTGCTCGTGTTCGGGAAGCGCGCGGGTGAATACGCGGCGCGATTCGCGCACGACCATGGCGTCGCCAAGGTGAATACGGCCGATGCAGACGCCGCGGCGCGTGCCGCACTCGAGCCATTCGAGCGCAGCGGCTCGGCCGACGGACCGTATCAAGTTCAGGAAACGCTACAAGAGAACATGCAGGATCTCGTCGGGATCGTTCGCACCGAGCGCGAGATGGAGCAAGCCCTCGCCTGTATCGAGTCGCTGAAGCGTCGCGCCGCGAACGTCGCGGTGCGAGGCAATCGCGAGTACAACCCCGGCTGGCACACCGCGCTCGATCTCGACAACCTGCTCGTCGTTGCGGAGGCAATCGCGCGATCGGCATTGGCGCGAAAGGAGAGCCGGGGCGGCCACTTCCGCGATGATTTCCCCGATAAGGATCCGTCGTTCGGAGCGTTCAACCTGGTCGTTCAGAGCGAGCGGAATGGGGAGATGCGTCTCTCGCGAGAGACCATTCCGCCGATGCCGCAGGAGCTCAAGGACGTGATCGAGGAAATGAAATGACGGAGACGGGAACTTCTTCACGAGCGACCACGGCGTCGGATGCAACGGCGGCGCCTGCATCACACGCGGTTGATGCCTACACGGCGGCGCAAGCCGCGCAGGATGCGGCCGCTACACACAGCACGCGCACGTTCAAGATCTGGCGCGGCGATAACGGCAAGGGCGAGTTCGTCGAGTTCAACACCGATGTCGTCGAGGGGATGGTTGTGCTCGACGCCGTGCATGAGATCCAGGCCAAACAAGCGAACGATCTCGCTGTGCGATGGAACTGCAAAGCGGGGAAGTGTGGATCGTGCTCGGCGGAGATCAACGGCTCGCCGAAGCTGATGTGCATGACGCGTCTCGATCAACTGGCGCCTGACGAGCCGATTACGGTCGAGCCGATGCGTGCGTTCCCGCACGTGCGCGATCTCGTCACGGACGTCTCGTGGAACTTTCGGGTCAAGAAGAAGATCGCGCCTTTCGCGCCGCGAAAACCGGACGCGCCGGATGGGACCTGGCGCATGTTTCAGCGCGACATCGACCGCGTTCAGGAATTTCGTAAGTGCATCGAGTGCTTTTTGTGCCAAGACGTCTGTCACGTCCTGCGCGATCACCAGAAGCACGACGAGTTCATCGGGCCGCGATTTCTCGTGTATGTCGCAGCGCTCGAGATGCATCCGCTCGACACGGCAGACCGAGTCCCCGCACTTCGGAAGGACGACGGCATCGGGTACTGCAACATCACGAAGTGCTGCACGAAGGTGTGTCCCGAGCACATCACGATCACGGACAACGCGATCATTCCGCTCAAGGAGCGGGTCGTCGACGAATTCTTCGATCCGATCGGAAAGCTGGTGAAGATCTATTCGAGGAGAAAGAAGAAATAATTCGACTGGCGGAGTCACGGTGGAGGCGGATGATGGAACTGAAGCCGATTACACGCGAGGGTGTTCCGGCCGCGCTGCAGAAGGCAGAGCGCTATCGATTGCTGAACGATTCCTCGGCGGCCGAGAGCATCTGTCTCGACATTCTCCAGGTCGATCCGGAAAATCAGGCCGCGCTCGTGACGTTGCTCCTGTCGATCACCGATCAATTCGTCGAGGAGCAATCAGACGGCGTGCATCGGGCGCGCGACGTGCTGCCCCGGCTCAAGGACGATTACAAGCGCGCGTACTACGCCGGGATCATCTGCGAGCGGCGCGCGAAGGCGCAGCTGCATCGTTCCGCGTTAGGCGCGGCCGATGTCGCCGCGGAGTGGTTTCACGAGGCGATGGCGTGGTACGAGCGCGCGGAAGCGCTGCGACCGCAAGGAAACGACGAATCGATTCTCCGGTGGAACACCTGCGTGCGACTGCTTGGGCGTCACGGACCCAGTGATCGCTCGGCGCCGCGAGAGTACGAGCCGGCGCTGGAAGAATAACGACCCCGCACGGCGCGCGGCGCTCTCGCGAGCCTAACGAGTTGCCATTGGGGTCATGGCGTCTGACACGGCCCCCGCCCGATCGGGTGCGGTCGCCGCGAGTTGGCTCGTGCAGTGCGGGCACCGCGTGGCACGCGCGTCGATCGTCTGACGACAGAACGGACACTCGCGTGTCACCGGTTTCTCGTCCGCCTTCGGCGGCCGAATGAGGGCGATCGTTAGGCGCCAACAGATGAAGCCGACAATGGCGAATTTCATCAAGACACTGAGGAAGTGACCGTACGTGAACTGCACGGGACCGCTCTGCGGAAAG
>DATBBP010000077.1:0-7383 GCA_036270935.1 Gemmatimonadaceae bacterium | reverse complement strand
CAGGAGGCACCGCTGAGCGAAATCAATTGGGCAGTCGAGCTGCGAAAGATCGAGAGAGAGTTTGACGGTCTGCCGCCGGAGCCGACGCCGACAGAGCTGCGCAGCAAACGGGACACCGAGCGAGAAGAGCGCGAGCGGCAGGACGCCGCGGGCGCTTCGTTCGGCGTCTACTTTCGGCTGACGCTTGTTTTGTGTCTCGCCGTCTCACTCGCCTGCTGGCCCTACGAGGTGACCTGCGGCGCGATGCTGTCAGGGTATCTTGGCGCGATCGTCATGCTTGTCGTCGCGGCGATCTGGACGGCGACGGCGACGTTCACGCACCGAATGCCCAAGCGCCACCTTACGGCGGTGCTCGTCGTGTTATGGGGATTGATGCTTGGCGCTGCCCAGGTGCTTCCGCGAATTGGCTACGCGAACCCGGCGCCGGGCCGCTCGACTACATGGCGTTGCAGCGGCGATTGAGCGGAGCGCAGAGATCGATCAGGGCTTGATCTCGATTGGCGTACCGTCATGAATGACGCGCCAGAGCTCTTCGATCTCTTTGTTGGTGACGGCGATACAGCCGTTGGTCCAGTCGTAATCGCGGTGAGCGGGGCCAAAAACCGCTTGCTCCTCGGGCAGACCGTGAATCATGATATCGCCGCCGGGCTCTACACCGAGCTTGGCAGCCCGTGCCCGATGCACCGCGTCTGGATAGGAGATCCGCAGCGACAGGTGATACCGGCTGTTCGGATTCCGACCCTCGATATAAAAGAGCCCTTCTGGCGTTCGGTTGTCTCCGATCCGCTCTTTGTCGCCGACCGGATTGCGGCCGAGCGCGACGTAATAGACGTGCACGGGATAGCCGCGATAATAGACGACCAGCTCGCGCCGGCTCTTATTCAATACGAGACTGTCGGCCGCTACGGGCGCAGCAGAACGCGACGTCGCATTTGCGGCGAGCCGGGTACTGTCAGGACCGTGAGAGAAAGCGAGTGCGGCGGCGCTCGCGAGAAGCAAAAGAGTCATAACAAGGGCAACGCTGGCAGCATGCTCGGACGGCACCGGCTCAGCAGCGGGCGGGATGCTCCGGCCGCTGAAAGACGGTTGATCCGAGTACTCCGTTTCGCGTTCGCAGAATCTGTACTCCGCATCACGGCCAGTCCAGTCCTCGTTACGTCTGCTCTTGTCACTGCTGCACCGGGTCGCAACGCCCGCCCGGTGCCACGAAAGTACTTTGTGTAATGCCAACCCCACCACGAAGGGTCCGTCGTTCGCGGCCCATGGCTGTGCTATTCGATCTCGACGGCACCCTCATCGATTCGATCGGCTTGATCCTCGGCTCGATGAGATATGCATTCGCAAAATGTCGCGCACCCCTGCCTACCGACGCGGAATGGCTGACGGGTGTTGGCACACCGTTACGCACGATGTTTCAGCGGTACTCGTCTGACGACGCCGAGATCGACCGACTGATTTCCGCCTATCGAGAGCATCAATTCGCAAACCACGACGATCTCGTCAAATGCTACGATGGAGTCCCCGCTGTCGTGGCGTCGCTCGCCGGGAATGGCCATCCCATGGCGCTCGTCACGAGCAAGACTGAGGCGCTAGCACGTCGCGGGCTCGAGCATGTCGGCCTGATCGAGTATTTCAAGGTGATCATCGGCTGCGATTCCTGCTCGAGACACAAACCAGATCCCGAGCCCGTACTGACGGCGTTGAATCGTCTCGGCTACGAGCCTGATGAAGCCACGTTCGTCGGCGATTCAGTGCACGATGTCGAGTCCGGCAATGCTGCCGGGGTGCTGACGATCGCGGCGCTGTGGGGTCCCTTTACTCGCGAACAGCTCGCGGTCTCCTCGCCGGGGATGTATCTCGAACGGATCACCGAGCTTCCGCAACTGTTGACAGTGTGCTGAGTTGCAGGCAGACCGGCACTCCGGGTCCGATTCAAACCTTTCCCCTGATCGCGGTATCTCATCCGGTGTCTGGATGGAGACCCCACGATCCATGACGGCAGTGGCAATCATCGAAGCATCGACGACCCCGAAGAACGACGGCGATTCCGACGTAGCTCTAGCCGCTTCGGGGAATCGCGAAGCTTTCGAGCGCCTCTACCGTCAACACGTCAATCGGGTGTTCTCGCTTTGCGCGCGCATGGTTGCAGATCGCCTGCGTGCCGAAGAGTTGACGCAGGATGTCTTCGTCCGGGCGTGGGAGAAGCTGCACCTCTTTCGCGGCGAGAGCTCGTTCGGCACGTGGCTTCACCGAATGACGGTCAACGTCGTGCTCAACGCGCGAAAGAGCGAAGGACGGCGACAATCGCGGTTCGAGGATTCCGACGAGGAGAACGGTGGTGTTGACGCTGTCGCGTCGAGCAGTACATCCGGAACGGTGGGGATGCCCCTACCGCCCGGCGATCTGCTCGACCTCGAGGACGCGATCGGACGGTTGCCGCCCGGTGCACGGAGGGTGTTCGTGCTGCACGACGTGGAAGGTTATAAACACGAGGAAATTGCCGAGATGCTGGGCGTGACCACGGGAGCAACGAAAGCACAGCTTCATCGCGCTCGGCTTCTCTTGCGGGAGGCGTTGAATCGATGACGAGCAACGTGCACTGCGAAGAGTTCGTGGAGCGTCTCGCCGATTTACTAGAGCGGGATATCGACGAGACGACGCGCGCGGCCCTGGAGTCGCATGCGCTGTCGTGCGGCGACTGCGGCCCGATGCTCGCCGATCTGCGCAAGCTTCGCATCGATGCATCCAACCTCCCGATGCTCGCGCCGACGCGCGATCTGTGGCAAGGCATCTCGCAGCGAATCGACGCGCCTGTCATTCCGTTACACGTTGGCGACGGGGATCGCTCGCGTCTCATTACGCGATGGTCGCGCTGGGCAGGCACGGCCGCGGCCGCGATGCTGTTGGTCGCGATCACGTCGACGGCGACTTACCTAGTCACCGTTCGCCAGAGCTCGACTGACTCGGCAACCAGTTTGACGAAAGCATCGAGTGCACGTCTCGATTCGAATCGGTCGTCCACGGACAGAACCGAGCCGCGGCCCGTAGCGATCGCCGTCGTACCCAATAGCGGTCAGCGAGCGGAGGCGGCGCCGGGCGGGGCCACAACTCCTGGTGGCACCCAGATCGTAACTGTGAAGAACACCGGCAAGAAACCAAGCGCCGAGCAGGTGTATTCGACCGAGATCGCAAGGCTGCGCACCATCGTGAATCAGCGGCGGTCGCAGCTCGATCCCGTGACGATCAGCGTGATCGAGCGGAATTTGAAGGTCATCGACGACGCGATTGCCCAGTGCCGGTTGGCATTGGCGAAGGATCCAGCCAGTCGCTTCCTGATGGAATCACTCAACAGTGCACTCGAGACCAAGGTCGAGCTGTTGCGAACGGCGACCATGTTGCCCGCCCGCAGCTGACACTTGAGAAAATGATAAACTCCCGTCCCCGATCGATTCTTCTGTCCAGCCTGGCGTTGGTGCTGCCGGTTCTCGTGCTGTCCACGAGCGTAGCCAGCGCGCAACGGCGGCGTGACTTTGACCGCGATTATCGCTCGAGCGTCGACACCAGCTTCGACTTCGACCGCCGTGGGCTCGTGTCACTCACGCTCGGCACCGGCGACATCATCGTGACCGCCTGGTCGCGCGATCAGATTCGCATTCACGCAACGAGCGAGAGCGGCGGTGTGCGTCTCGACGCGAGCTCGTCGCGCGTCAGCCTCGACCTCTCGAACCGATATGGAGGCGGCGGCGACACGCGTTTCGAGGTCACGGTGCCGATCGGTGTGCGTGTCGTCGCGCGGGCGCAAAGCGGCGATATCGCGATCTCGGGAACGCAGGGAGAAGTCGATGCCCGGTCCCAAAGTGGCGACGTCAAGATCGCGGACGTATCGAGCCGACTCGATATCGGCACGCTCTCCGGCGACATCGAAGCACGCGGCATCAACGGCGACGTGCAGATCAAGTCTGTTAGTGGCGACATCCGCGTCAGCGACTTCAAGGGTGACTTCGAGGGTGAGACCGTGAGCGGCAGCATCGAGCTGCGTGGCGCCGCCGCCCGCTCGGTGCGATCGCACACCACGAGTGGAGATCTCGTTTACGAGGGAAGCATCGATCCATCAGGCCGCTACGAGCTGAGCGCGCACTCGGGTGACATAAAGCTCACCATACCGTCGAACACGAGTGCCCAGCTCTCGGTGTCGACGTGGAGTGGAACGCTCGACAGCGACTTCCCGATCACGCTCAGGCCTGGCGAACACGGCATCGGGAGTGGTCAGGCGAAGCGATTCACCTTCGAAATCGGGAACGGCGCTGCTCGCATCTCGGCTGAAACTTTCTCGGGCGACATAACGATCGGCTCACGCGGATCGTCGCGCCGGGACCAATAATTCGAAATCAGCTATTCGCCCCCACGATCTGCGGCCAACCTAACGCTAATCCGTCTATGCGCTACGCTCCTGCGGTCGTTCTGACACTGCTGTTCGCCCCGCTCATCGCGGGTGCGCAAGATCGCGATGGTGATCTGCACTGGGAAAGGCGGCTCTCCTCCGGCCAAACGGTACACGTCCGGAACATCAACGGGAACGTCAGCGTCACTCCCTCGTCGTCGGGTCGCGTGGAGATCGTCGGCATCCGTCGCGGCAGCGGTCGCACGGCAAGCCGATTGACCGCCGAAGTGTCGGAAACGTCAGACGGGCTGATGGTGTGTGTAATACGGCTGAATTCCGATGACGAGTGCGACGGCCGCGGTAATCATCGTCACGATGACGACGATGACAACTGGGGCAACGCGAGCCTGGACCTGGAGATCAGGCTGCCATCCAACGCCGAGATCGACGCCAGATCGGTGAGTGGCAATGTCGATGTCGCCGGTGCGCAGGGTGACGTGCGTGCCGAGGCCGTGAGCGGCGACATTCGCCTCGAGCGGCTCCGCGCGACGTCGATCGAAGCGCACTCGGTGAGCGGCGAGATCAGCGCGTCTATCGAGTCGCTGTCCGGCAGCGGTCCGTTATCATTCAGGTCAGTGAGCGGCGACGTGAAGCTCGAGCTGCCACGGAACCTCGACGCCGATCTTTCGATGAGCAGCGTAAGTGGACAGCTGGATTCCGAATTTCAGATGACACTCGGCGGCGGCAGTCGCGCAAGCCGGCGGCGCATCGAGGCGAGAATCGGACGCGGCGGACGGGAATTGAATCTCACGACGGTGAGTGGTGATGTTCGGCTGCGAATGACACGAGATTGAGTACCTAACGAGGGATCACATGCGACGCAGCGTACTCGTTCTTTTGAGCCTTTCCGTAATCGGCACGGCTCCGCTGGGCGCACAGCGCCAAACGGAGCAGAATGCGTTCACGTGGGCGGGCAGAATACCGTCCGGCCACTGGATTCGCGTCCGCAATTTGAGCGGTGAGATCACGGTCACGGCGTCCAACACCGATCGCGTGGAAGTGACGGCGACGAAGCAGTGGCGCCGCAGCGACCCGCAATCGGTCCGCTTCGAGGTGCGCAAGTACGGTGCGAACGACGAGGACGTCGTGATCTGCGCGATCTGGAACGACCGCACCGACTGCGACCAACGGGGGGGCAACGAGTCGCACGATGTGCGTAACAACGACGTCAGCGTGCAGTTCCGCGTGATGGTGCCGCGCGGTGTGAAAGTGGGCGTCTCGAGCGTGAACGGCGCGGTGAGTGTCGAGGGGGCGACGTCCGAGGTCGAAGCGTCGACGGTGAATGGCGAGGTCGAAGCCACGTCGTCCGGTGGCCCCGTAAACGCCTCGACAGTGAACGGCAGCGTCACGGCTCGGATGGGCCGTTTCGATAATGACGAAGATCTCAACTTCTCGACGGTGAATGGATCGGTGGTCGCCGAGTTCACCGGTGAGCTGGATGCCGACATCGAGTTGAGTACCGTGAACGGACGCTTTCAGACTGATTATCCCGTCACCATCAATGGTCGATTGGATCCGCGTCATCTCCGCGCGCGACTCGGACAGGGTGGCCGGCGGATCCGTCTTTCGACGGTCAATGGGAATGTCGAGCTGCGCCGGCGTGGCTGAGTAACGGGTCAGGCTGGAATCTCCCGGGCGCGCTTCGCCGTATGGCGAGACGCGCCCGGTTTAAGTTCCTGGGCCCAGGGGCTAGGGCCGGCGAACCTCGAGGCTACCATGCGACGATCTCTGTTGCTGTTCATCTTGCTCACCGCGGCCGCGTGCGGACGACGCGCGCACGACTCGCAGGATGCATTTCGATGGGAGCAGGAAATCCCACCAGGCAGCACGATTCACCTACGCACACGCTCGGGTCGAATCGACGTCGTGCCTTCTGATGGGCACTCCGCGCGCGTTGCCGGTTCGACGCATTGGGTTGGACGAAAGGACCCGATTCGCTTCGCATGGAGTCAGGACGGCGGTGACGTGTACGTGTGCGCGATGTGGGCGTCGAGAGGAGACTGCAACGAGCACAGCGATGGCCTCCGTCGGTCGGATGACTCCTGGCTCGACATGTTCAGTCTTTTCAAACATCGCTCGACCAACGCCGAGGCGACGTTACGCGTGTCGTTGCCGCCCGGCGTGAAGGTCGACGCACGCACGCTGAATGGCTCGATCTCGATGAACGGTGCCACGAACGGAATCATCGCGCGGACTGTCAACGGAACGATCCAGATCGAGAAATCCGCCGGGCCGGTCGAAGCAAAGGGAACGAATGGAAGCATCAAGGTCGCGCTGGACTCGCTCGCGCCGGAAGACAAGGTCATTCTCGAGAATGTCAACGGCAGCAACACGGCGGTGCTTCCCGCAGATCTCGAGGGTTCCGTTCAGTTGAGTACGGTGAATGGCAAGGCGAGAAGCGACTTTCCGCTCAACGGTGAAGAAAACTCGAGGCGGAACAGGATTCACGGGCAGATCGGCAACTCGTCGCGCGAAGTGCTGTTGCGAACGGTTAATGGCGACGTCTCGTTACTGAAGCAGGAAGCGGCCCAACCGGCGCCCGCGAGCACTGGACGCGATCACAGCCAACGCCGTTGACGAAGGGCTACGGCTCTTTGGGGTGCGTTCTGGGTATATATTCTCGTCGAATCTCCAACGGAGTCTGAGCTCGTCATGGGCTTCTCGTATAATCCTGCAGTCAGAGCGCTTCCCGTTCGCAGTGGAGTAGAGCGCGCGACGCTCGTACGGCGCACGTACGCGCTCGTGTTCGCGAGCATCGTTGTCACGATGCTCGGCGCGGGCTTCGCCGTAACGCAGCCACGGCTCATCACCGCGGTGTGGCAGCATCCATTCATCACGTTCCTCTGCACGCTCCTGCCACTGTGGATGGCGTTGCGGAATCATCGGACGTTCCCGCAGAATCTCGGCTTCACGTTTCTCTTCACCTTCGTTGAAGGAATCTG
>DATBBP010000076.1:0-2527 GCA_036270935.1 Gemmatimonadaceae bacterium | reverse complement strand
AAGCGCGCAAGACGCACCACCGCGCACGCGGTGAATATGAAGACGAACAGCCATTCCCAGTTCTCGGTGTTGAACACGGCGAAGTACATGATCATCGCCGGCGCGAATCCAAACGAGATCGCATCGACGAGCGAGTCGAGCTCCTCGCCCATGCGGCTGCCCGATCCGGTTGCGCGAGCGACGCGTCCATCGAGCGCGTCGGCGATGCCGCCGAGGAAGACGAAGAGCACGGCTTTCGCGAAGTCCTGCCGCGATGCCAGGACGATTGCGAAGATGCCGCAGAAGAGGTTGAAGAGCGTGAACCCGTTAGGCAGTTGGACCACCGCCCGCCGGATCGTCGGACGCCGCATGCGGGGTCGTCTCATTGGCCCGACAGCTCCGCGACCACGGTGACGCCGGCGAAAGTCGGCTCGCCAACCTTGACGCGCGGCTTCGCCGTCATCGGCAAGAAGACGTCGACGCGCGAGCCAAAGCGAATGATCCCCATGCGGTCACCTTGGGTCACGCGCTGGCCGTCCTTGCTGTACGTCACGATACGGCGAGCGATCAATCCCGCGATCTGCCTCACGAGGACACGATTCGATCCGCTCTCGATGCCCACGGACGACTGCTCGTTCTCGAGGCTGGCCTTGTCCTGCGCGGCGTTGAGGAACTTGCCGGCGTTGTACTGCACGTAGCGCACGATCCCGCTCACCGGATACCGGTTCACGTGGACGTTGAACACGTTCATGAAAATCGAGATGCGGATCGTCTTTTCGTGCATGAACGCGGGCTCGTCGACCTCGGTGATCGCCACGACCTTGCCATCTGCCGGAGCGATGACGAGACGCTCGCCGCGCTCACCGGTGCGCTCGGGATCGCGGAAGAAATACGCGACCCAGACGGCGACGACGACAAGCACCACCGCGGCGAGCCAGAGCGGCCACGATCGGCGATTCAGGGCAAAGGCAAAGGTCCCCGCGGCGATCAGGGCCGCAATGACGATGAACAGCAGTCCTTCGCGGGCGAAGCTCACGTCGATTCCGTCGTCAGGGTGTGGCCGGTGATCCGGCGGTACGCATCGAGATAACGAACACTCGTCGCCTGGACAACGTCGTCCGGTAGTGGCGGTGGTGGTGCTTCGCCGTTCCAGCGGCCGGCGCGGCGCTCCGCGTCCAGGTAATCACGCAACGGTTGTTTGTCGAAGCTCGGCTGTGTGCGGCCAGGCGTATAACGATCGGCGGGCCAGAAGCGCGAGCTGTCAGGCGTGAGCACCTCGTCGATGAGGGTGACTTGCCCCTCGGCGTCCTGACCGAACTCGAATTTCGTGTCGGCGATGATGATTCCACGTTCGGCCGCAATCCCGCGTCCACGCTCGTACACCAACAGGCTGAGACGGCGCAACTCGGACGCCTCGTCCGCACCGATCAACGTTGCCATCCGCTCGAAGGTGATGTTCTCGTCGTGTCCAACTTCAGCCTTCGTTGCCGGGCTGAAGATCGGTGCGGGGAAGCGCGCGCTCTCCTCGAGCCCGGGTGGGAGCGCCTCGCCGGCAAGCGTGCCGTGCGCACGGTACTCTTTCCACGCCGATCCGGAGATGTAGCCCCGCACGACGCACTCGACCGGAAACACGTCGGTGCGCCGGCAAAGCATAGCGCGCCCTGCGATCGTTGCGCGGTATGGCGCGAGCGTCGGAATCATCGAGATGATCTCGTCCGCACCGGCACTCAACATGTGATGCCTAACGGTCGCCGCGAACTGGGTGAGCCACCACGCCGTCAGCTGTGTGAGGACGGCGCCCTTGTGCGGTATACGTTCGCGCATCACGACATCGAAGGCGCTCACTCGATCGCTCGCGACGAGGAGCAGTCTCTCGGCATCTACTTCGTAGACTTCGCGGACTTTGCCGCGCCGCAGATGGCGCAGCGGGAGCTGCTCGACCGCCGACGGCGAAACGCTCGTCATACGCGTACCTCCTCGCGATATCCCACATCGTCGTGGCGCGCGAGCAGCGGCGCGACGACTTCATTCAGAAATTCGTCAACCTGCTCCGGCGCGCGGCCAACGAAACGACGCGGGTCGAGCGTGGATTGCATTTCTTCGATCGATACGCCGAACGCCGGATCGGCCGCCAAACGCTCGAGCATGTCATTCCGCGAAGCGCCATCCTTGAGCGCGCGCGCCGCGGCGATACTCGCTTGTCGAATGCGCTCGTGAACGGCCTGGCGGTCGCCACCAGCGCGCACCGCGCGCACGATCAGCTCTTCTGTCGCCATGAAGGGAAGCTCGTCGTTGAGACGCTTGCTGATGCGCGCGGGATGCACTTCGAGACCGCACACCACGTTCTCCATGAGGACGAGAATGGCGTCGGTCGCGAGGAACATCTCGGGGATGAACAGGCGTCGATTCGCGCTATCGTCAAGCGTACGCTCGAAGAACTGAACGCTGTGCGTCTGGTTGGCATTCGGCTCCAGATTGAGCACGAAGCGCGCGAGCGAGTTGATGCGTTCGCAGCGCATCGGGTTTCGCTTGTACGCCATCGCCGACG
>DATBBP010000075.1:0-3098 GCA_036270935.1 Gemmatimonadaceae bacterium | reverse complement strand
TGTACTTCTCGTACGCCGCATTCACGACGCGCTGGTAATCGACGGCGGTCTGGGCGTGGATTCCCTGTGCCGACGCAGCGACCAGGGTGGCGGCGATAGCGAAATGACGAATCATCTGCTCAGTCCTGTGCGCGAGTTGGCTCATGTCCGGCTCCTCCTCCAAACTTCTGCGAGTAGCTGTATTTCACCGAGAACTGCAACCGATAGTCACTGGCGGTGAAGCCATTGCCATTGTTGGTGCGATGGGCCCATTGGAATTCCCCGCCGGTCAGGAAGCTGGGCAGCGGCGACCAGAGCAGGTTGACGCTCGCGTACTGACCGGTATGGAAGGCCTGCAGCGTTTGCAGGTCGCTGTTGTCGATGTTCACGCGCGAGTATCCGAGCGCGGTCGACAGCTGCTTCGTCCACTTGTGGTCGAGATACGCGGTGAGGCCGAGATCGTTCAGGGCCTGACCGGTGACGGGCGTGACGGTATTGCCCACATTTCGTTTCACACCGACGTCGACTGGTGCGTCGTTGAAATAGTTTTCAACTCCGGCGCCTTCGACGATCTGGAGATGAAGCACGTCGTTCTTCCCGGCATTGACGGCGCCGCTGAGCGCAACGCCCCACCCGGTGACGCCTCCATTCAAGTCGAATGCGTCGTTCGGGAGCAGGTCGTCCCATCGAATCCACCGAACGATGGCGGACAGGCGCGCGTATCCCCATTTCGTCCCGAGCCGGTACGCCGCCGAGATGTCCGGCGCGGGGAACCGCGGGGCGATGTTCTGAAGCTCGATGCGATCCGCGACGAGACCGGCGTCGCCACTGGCGCCGGGCCGCTCGAGCGCGATGAGGGCCTGCGTTCCGTTTTCCTTGTTTATCGGTTGCCAAAAAACCTGTACGTTGCGATAGAACAACATCCCGTTAGGCCCCCAGTACTCGAGGATGTTCGGGAAAACGTTGAGGTCCATGAACGGGCTCTCGAGCTGCCCGCCACCAAAGGCGCCCCACTGACCGTACATGTGTCGCGGTCGAATCGTCGTCTGCCCAGCATCGACGCCGACGCCAAACAGATCCCAATCGAAGACGACCTTGATGTCTTTCGTGCCGGTTGGAATCGTCGCCTTGGCTCCGAATTGCGTCTGGCGCGCGCTGAACCAGGTGTGGCCGTTGTGGCCGAACTCATCCTGGAACGCGGGCAGCTTCGAGGGTCGATTCGTGTCGAACCAGTTCGGATCGTTAGTGCGGAAGTCGCCGATCGCGTCGGCCATCGCGAAGCCATAGACCTCGATCCGAGTTCCCGTATCGGCTTGCACCTTCTTGGAAGACTGCTGCGTGGTGCTCTGTGCTCCGGCGCCCGCGAGCGCCACAGCGACGAGCAGCGTGGCGGCGCTGAGCATTCGTATTATTCGCATCTGCATTCTCACGTCGTTAGGGTTTGGCGCTGGATCAGTGGACATGCGCGGCCTCCCACGCGCGCACGCGCTTGCGCGAGGCACCGAAGAGCCGCTCGTAATTACCGCGAAGGAGCAGCGCGCGCGTTGTCGGCGTCAGCTTGTCGAGAAAGGGTTTATAGATGTCGAACACGCGGTAGTACATCTGCGGGTCCGTCGGTGCGACGACATCGGTGCCGAAGAGAAAGCGATCGGGATACCGATTCACGAGCGCGGCGGTGACGGCGATGGTCGTGTCGCTCGCCACGATATATTTCGCGACCTCGTCCCACGAGAGGTCGAAGTAGAGATGGCGCAGTCTCGGATCGCTGAGGAGCGACTCGAGCATCTCGACGTGCCGAGTGACGGGACGCACGACGCGGCCGACACCGGTATGCGCCCAGATGATCGTGGTGTTTGGGTGGCGAAGGAGCAGCTCGCGCATTTGCGCGAGGTAGGCCGGCGGCGATCCCGGCTTCGCGAACGGGACGTCGACGTCGTTATGTATCAGTACGACCAGTCCGACCTCACCGGCGAACGAGAGCACGCTGTCGAGTGCTGGATTGAGGAGGCTCGCGACGCCACCCGCGACCTTCGCCGATACGAATTCCTTATGGATCGTGAACTCGCCGATCCCGGTAAAGACGCCGGGGAAGATCTCCAGCACGCGGCGGATGTGGTCGCGCGCGTACATGTCCGTTGGGTTGAACCCGGTGATCATCGGGTCGAAACGCGCCTGATCCCGCGGTGAGAGTCCCTTGTACTCCATCGCAATCTGGGCGTCGGTGAAGCTGTAGTAGTAGAGCGGTGCGTCGGTGTTGAGGTAGTACGTCGGACCGTTGGTGCCGTCGATGTGCATCGACCACGTCTGCTGAAGCGGGATGCCGAAGAGCGCGGAATGCCCAACGCGATTGCCCATGATCGCCAGGAAGGCCTTCAGATCAGGCCCACGCTGGATGTAGTTCGTGAGATGAAAATGCGAGTCATTGAACTCGTACGTCGTATCGATCGACGCGAGCTGCTGCGCGACCAGCGGAGGCGCGGCCGCGAACATGGCAGCGACAAGGGCGACCACGCCCGCGCGCCAGCAGCTTGTTGCGAGCGGCAACGAAACCTTTGGCCGAGGCAACTGCAACGGGAGAACATCTCGTGTCCGCGCGCTCACCTAACGAGTCTGGACTGGGTTGAGATACTCGTCATCCTGCGCGAGCAGGATGTCTTGGTTCAGGCAGGCTAGCCCGCGCGCGCCGCGCGCGCCTATTGGACTAAAGGCCGCGGTCGGCCTAACGAGCCAGTACGGTCGCGCTCGACTAGGACGAAAGGGCTATGTGAGCGCGCGTGACCTCGCCCTAGTCTGTTTCGGCGAATTGATCCGTTTGCTCGGCGCTTGGGCCAGCTTCGCGCTCGGCGTCGGGGAACCCATTCCGAAATGCGTATGCGTTTATCCCGCTTGCTCGCCGCAATCCCGCTCCTGGCCGCGGCCCCGTTAGGCTTTCTCGCAGCACAGGAAACAGAGGCGCTTCCGTACAAAGTCGACAGCACGCTCCGCTTTCCAAACACAACGGCGGGCGAGTTCACCCCGGGAGCCGGCTATGACATCATCAAAACACAGCGCGGCAGCTTGAACATCAGCGTCTATGGTCTGTTTCGATACATGAATCAGTATCCCGCCGGCAATTCATT
>DATBBP010000074.1:0-2856 GCA_036270935.1 Gemmatimonadaceae bacterium | reverse complement strand
TCGGTCTTGAGCCAGAGGAGGTGCACGTCAGGAAATCTCCACCTGTGCGAGCCTTTGTTTGCCGACCGCACGCCGTTGCGTCGGCACGCGCGCCCCTTCGCCGACGTGCCGCGCGTCCTCGCCGTCGAGGAAAATGCGCTGCCACATCTCGAGATTGATCAGCGACCACAGGTGTTCGCTGTGATTCTCACCGCTCAGGTGCGCCGCGACGAGCCGCCTAACGGCTTCCGGCTCGAACAGGTCGCGCGCGATGGCGCGTTCGCCGAGCACGTACTCGTCGATCAACCAACGATATGGTCCGCACAACCAGCGTCCGATTGGCACCGGAAAACCCATCTTTCGGCGTTTCAGAATGGTCGGCGGCAACGTGCCGCGCATCGCCTGACGCAGCACGTACTTCGTCGTCCAGCCATGCAGCTTCAGTCGATCGGGCATCGAGGCCGCGAACTCCGCGAGCGGATGATCGAGAAACGGCACTCGACTCTCGATCGATGCGGCCATACTCATCTGATCCTGCTTCATCAGGAGCTCGTGGAGATACGTCTTCACGTCCACGTACAGCAGGCGCGTGAGCAGCGACGCGCGACCGACCGAGTTGAACAGCTCGTGATGAATCGCGTACGGATTCCAACGATCGGCAGCGATGCGTTCACGCAGCCCCGGACGGAACATTGTCTCCTGCCAGTCGCGTGAAAAGACGGCGAAATTGTCGAAGTAGAGTGACGTGACATCCGCGGGCAGATAGAGTGCCGTTCGTTTGAACTTGCGACCCGTCTCGAATTTCTTAGCCAATCCGCCGATGCTCGCCTGCACGGCCCTTCGGATGGGCCGCGGCGCCAGACGCTCGTAGAGGCGTCCTAACGCGAGGTTGTAAATCGTCGTACGGTACCGGCCATAGCCGGCGAGCATCTCGTCGCTTCCCTCTCCAGTGAGCACGACCTTCACGTGTTCCGCCGCAAGGCGGGAAACAAAGTAGAGCGCGATGCTCGAAGGGTGAGCGATCGGTTCGTCCTCCTGCCACACCAGCTGACCGAGAACGTCGAAGAACTCCTTCGGCGAAACGACGACCTCGTGATGATCCGTGCGAAACCGCTCGGCTACCATGCGAGCATACCGGAGCTCGTTGGCCTCACGCTCGGCTAAAGCGACCGAGAACGTCTTCACCGGCGCGTCCACCAACTCGCTCATCGTCGCCGTGATTGCCGCGGAATCGATTCCGCCCGAGAGGAAGACGCCGAGTGGCACATCGGCCATCAATCGCAAGCGCACCGCTTCCTTGAATCGGCTCGCGAATTCGTCGATGATCTCGCGGTCGGGAGCCGCAGGCGCGCACGAATCGAACGCCCCGCGCAAATCCCAATATTGTTCGATCGTGATCGTCCCGTCGCGCCAGCGCAACGTGCAGCCAGCCGGGAGTCGACGCACGCCTTCGAAGAGTGTCTCTTCACCGGATGGGGCGTGGTTCGCCAGATAGTCGGGGAGGGCGCCGACGTTCAGGCGCGGCGTGACGGCACGGGCCGCGAGCAACGCCTTGATCTCGGAGGCGAAGTACAGCGAGCCGTCTGGTGTGAGCACATAATAAAGCGGCTTTACACCAAAGCGGTCGCGAACGAGAAAAAGCTCTCGCCGCCGCCGATCCCAGATCGCGAATGCAAACATCCCGCGCAGATGGCGCGGCGAATCGAATCCATGCGCCGCATAGAGATGCAGCACCGTCTCCGTGTCGCAGCGAGTCCGGTATCGATAGCCCATCGCCTCGAGCTGGGCGCGCAACACCGGATGATTGTACACCTCGCCATTGTAGACGATGGAAAGATGCTCATCATCGCTCAACATCGGCTGATGACCGCCGGCGACATCGACGATGCTCAACCGGCGGTGCCCCAAGCCAACGTTGGCATCCAGGAACACGCCGCAGTCGTCCGGGCCGCGATGGAGCAACACGTCCGTCATCCGCTCCAGCGCCGCGCGCTCGACGCGGCGTCCGCTTTCGCTCGAAAACGCTATTCCACAGATGCCGCACATGGTTCTTCGATTCCGCTGGTCGTGGAAAGCCTCGAGATGATCGAGGGACGATCGGGCGATTCGAGCTCGATGCGCCAGCCGTCGCCGTCGCGACGGCCGATGGCGCAATCGACAATGCTGTCCGAGTGAAACAGGGGGCAGCCGCCGATTGTCAGAGCGCTGCCACCAACGATTGCAAACGCCAGCAACTCGCCAGTCGGCGAGCGCCGTACCCATGTCCAGCCCGCATCCGACACGATCTCGTTATGTGTCGAGTCCGATGCCGGTCCGCTGAGAATCGTGTCGACGCTCGCGTCGAGCTCGAGGGTGAGCACGCCGGCATCGCTGCCGGAGCCTGGCGTGAATGCCGATTCCACTAATCGCTGACAGCTGGCCGAGCTCGCGACGACGGTGACAATGTCCTCCGAGCCCGACGTGTCGAGACGAAGGACAGACACGGGAGCGGGTGCTCGAACGGCGTAGGCCGGTGACACCCAACCCTCTTCGCTAGACAGATCACCTCCGTGAGCGTGAATGATCGCCGTGATCCGCGGTGCGTTCGGCTCGGCCAGCTGCACATTGAGAATGTTCTGATTCTCGTGAGACACGGTGCTTCCCGGCGCCCAGTGCAGCCAAAGCGCGCCGCGATGTTCGCCAGCGCCGCGGATGCGATCATGGACGACAACGTACTCGCCTTTGACCAAGAAGACAGCGCGCGAATGCATCGCTGGCGACGCGAGCCGTCGAAAGCCATCGTGCTCGCCTTTGAAGAAGTCGAAGATGGGTGTGGTCACCCACGCCGTGGCGCGCGATTGCGGAACCGACTGCCAGTTGAATACCGACTCGCCTGGC
>DATBBP010000073.1:0-11428 GCA_036270935.1 Gemmatimonadaceae bacterium | reverse complement strand
CAAGCTCTCTCGGACGCAGCTCGTCATTCTCTTCAATGCGATAATCTGGGTCTTCGTCCTGCGTCGTTCGGGCTCAGTCCTCGCGGCGCCGCTCCGATTCATTGGCACCTGGATTCTATTCACGAATCTGAGTCTTCATCGCCTTGGCGCAGCGCTCGTGCGCACGTCGCTCGTGGAGCACGGACGAGCGGGGTTTCGTCGAAATCTTCCGGCGATCGTGCTCGGTGTGGCCGGTATCGTTGCCATCGCGCTCATTCTGCGAGACGCCGTGCCCGTAATCCGCGCCGCCAAAGCGGCGAAGGAGGTCGCGAGCGGTATCGAGGCGGCGGCGAATCTCCCGGCGGCGCGGGCCCTCCTCTTCTTCCCGCGATTGATCGTCGCGCCGTCGTTCGCGCAGACGACGCTCGACTGGCTCCGCGCCTCTGGCGGCGCGCTCGTCGTTCTCCTCGTGCAGCTCGCGTGGGTGCTCCAGAGCGACGTGGCGTTCGAGGAGGCAGCGGTCCTTGCCTCGATGGAGCGTGCGCGTCGACTCGATGCACGGCGACGGCGCTCGGCTGGTCCACGTTCGAATACGCGCAAGGGTGCGAAGCGCACGATCGCCCTCGCGCCGGAAGGCAATCCAGCCGTGGCGATTGTCTGGAAGAATACCCTGCTGCTGATGCGGACGGGCCGCGTCGGCTCGATGGTTGGGTTGGCAATGATGGCGATCATCATCTCCTTGCCGACGATCGAGTCGCGCGGCGTCGACGGCCGTTTTCTCGCGACGGTCGCGCTGATGATGGTCTTTCTTCTCATCGTGCTCGGCTCGCGCGTTCTGCAGAACGACTTTCGCCAGGACGCCGATCATCTCGCCACGCTCAAGACGCTGCCGCTTCCTGGCAATCGCATCGTTGGCGCTGAGGTGATCTCGTCCGCGCTGCCAATCTCGATCCTTCAGCTCTTCCTCGTCGTCTTCGCGTTTGTGGTCACGTTAGGCGACGCCAACCTGCCGCTCGATCTCCTTCGGCGGACGGCGCTGCTGCTCATGGCACCGTTGATCCTGCTCAGCGTCAACGCCACGACGGTGACGATTCAAAACGCGGCGGCGCTGCTTTTTCCCGGATGGGTTCGCGTGACTCCCATCATCGGCGGCGGAATCGAAGTGATGGGCCAGGGCATTCTCGCCACGGGAATGCTGCTGCTCACCTTCATCGTCGCGTTACTTCCCGCAGCGGCTGCATCAGTCGCCGTCTGGTTTTTACTCTCGCGCGTGCCTAACGTGTGGATCGTCGCGGTGCTCGTTGCCGCCGCCATCTTGCTCGGCGAGACCTGGTGGGCGATTCAGGGTCTTGGCAAACGATTCGAGAAGATGGAACCGTGAGGCCTCAGTGTTTGAACTCTTGAAACATGTTGATGCCAGCACCGATCAACAGCGAAACCGTTCCGTTCACCACGGCCACGCGCGCGCGGTTGCTCGTCGCGGGACGCCACGCGGCCTGAGCGAAGCTCCCCACGTAGGCGCCCACGATTCGGGGGATGGCGATAGGATGCTGGTCGTGGGGCATCACGTCGGTAACGCTCTGCCAGAGCGACCAGGAGACACGGTTGCCGAGGCCGTGGCAGGTGCACGGTTGGTAATCGAGCGGCCGATGAAGCGCCGCCGCGAGTCCTTCGGTCACTCCTTCCTGAATCACGAACTCGCCGATGTTCGACGCGGCGCGTTTGCGATAGCCCTCCCATCCCTTACCCCATTCGGGAGGC
Organism: Gemmatimonadaceae bacterium; assembly: GCA_036270935.1. GTDB lineage: Bacteria > Gemmatimonadota > Gemmatimonadetes > Gemmatimonadales > Gemmatimonadaceae > AG2. The sequence goes on along the minus strand of DATBBP010000073.1, from coordinate 9,688 downwards.
TCGTTACGCGATTGGTCGACCTCGGCGTACAGAAGTCCCATTCCGGCTCCGTACACGAGATCGCGGCCGAATCGGTTGAGTCGCGTCGACGAATCACGGCCGACACGCACCTGCGCGTGTGCGAGCTGCGGAGCGCTCGCCAAAACGACCGCGGCTAGAGCGACGGAAAGACGCATTCAGTCCGCTACCGCGTAACCCGAGAGATGGCCCGTTGTAAAGGTGATGTGTTGCGACACCTTGTCGTCGACGCCACCCATGTCCTCGAGGAGCTGCTTCGTAATCGGGTCGATATGGAAGACGTGCAGCGTCTTTTGATCGATATCGCTCCGATTGCAGCGCGAGTAATCGATCGTGATCGTGACCGGCTGCTGGAAGAGAAACGTTTGAAAACCGACGGCGCTGACGTCGATTTCCATGTATGTCGATGCTGGAACAGTCACCTGAAAGAGCGTCGGCGTCGTCAGCGCGCCGGCGGGAAGCGTTATCCCTGTGGTACCCAGAAACACCGATCCGCCGAGCAGATCGACGACGCCCGTTGTCGACGCCGTCTGATTCGTTGGGCACTCGAGGAGCGAGGGGCTCGCATCCTTATTCAGTGAAGAAACAGGACTTGGCGCGGTGGCACGCTGCTCGCCGCAGGAAGTCGCAAGCAGCAACGCTGCGACGAAGAAAGTCAACTCACCTTGGCGCCGTACTCCGCCGAATTTCACACTCATCTTGGCTTCTCAAAGGGGGAAGCTCGCAACGGTGAAGGCGAGCGTGCCCCGAAGGGTGCAACGGACGTGCCTGACTCCAACGAACTGATCGATGAGGGCATAGCCGCCGAGCGGCTCGGATTGCTCGAGCGCGCGGAGTCATGCTACGCGCTCGCCGCGCACAGCGAGGATCTACGCGTTCGCGCACGTGCACTGAGCAAGCTCGCCGGCGTCTATCGTTCGCGGTCGGACTGGGATGTAGCGCTCGAGTGGGCCCGACGTGCGCAGGAGGCAGCACGGGCGAGCGGTGAGCGATCGATCGAGTGTGACGCGATTGTTGCCGAAGCGAACGTTCTGATGTGTCGTGGAGACTTTGCAGCGGCGACCGCCGTTTTCGAGTCGCTGCTCGCGACCGAGCTCGATTCGCGACTGCGCGGCGTTGTACTGCAGAATCTCGGTTCGATTCTGGCGCAACAGGGGCAGTTGGATGCAGCGGAGCATGCGTACGGCAAATCATACAGGCATTTTCGCCAAGCAGGCTATCGTCGCGGCGAGGCGATCGCACTCAACAACTACGGTCGCGTCGCTCTCGATCGAGGCAATATCGAGCTTTCGGAGAAGTCACTCGAGGACGCATTGGCGCTCGCGAAGGAAGTCGACGACAGCGATCTCGTGGCGCTCGCGACGCTCAATCTCGCTGAAGCATTGACACAGCGCCGTGAAGACAAGCGCGCGCGAGATCTGGCGAGCGCCGCGTTCGGCCACTTTCGATCGTCGGGAAATCGCTGGCGTCAGGTCGAGTGTCTTCGATTGCTGGGTGCGTTGCACGAGCGGGAGAAGTGCCAGGAAGACGCCGAGCGTTGCTACGCGCGAGGACTCGCCCTCGCTGAGGAGATCGATGCAAAGGGGGAGATCGCGTCGCTCCGCGACGCGCTCGCACGCCTGCAGGGGAGACGCGCCGAAGATTGAGCGTTCGCTGATCGGACATCGCAGGCGTCGCGATCCTCTCGTCGCGATGCAGGGGTCAGCTGGAGGTGCCGTGGGCGGACGCCAGAAAGCCACGCAGCTGGTCGCTGCTGCAGTCCGGCCAGCAAGAGGGAACGCCCGCGAACTCGCGCTCCTCCGCCGGATTCATGAAAGTGGGGTGGGAAAACACCATGGAGCCTGGCGCCCGTCCCGATCCGGAAAGACGGACGTCGACGGTCCAGACCTCACCCTCATGACTCAGAAAAACGAGACCGAATGCCATAAGTTCGGCTCAATCGCGGAACCCAGCAAGCTTGGCGCACAGGATGCGTAGAGGCACGGTATGGACGCGAGCACTCGAGAAACGAATGTACAAAACAGCGAGCCTTCGCAAGGGCAGGCGGCTCGCGCTCGAGCATTGACCGCGCTCGCGCACCTGGAACACGGGCATCGCGACGCGATGGAGGAGTTGCGTGTTGCGATTTGCGAGTACGTGGGAGCCTTACGACGACAGGGCGCCTCTCGAGACGATACCCTGGCCAGCATTCGTGCGCTGATTGCCACGCCGGCGACGCCCGAGGGCGGCCTGGCCCTGACCCCGATCGTTCGGGATGCGTTGGCCGAGCTGACCTTACAGTGGTGCGTGGCGGAGTACGATCGTCTCGCCGCCGAGATGGCGGGCTGAGCGACGAATCAATCCGCCATCTCCGCGGCGCCATAAACGATCGTCAGGGCTCGCGAGACGCCGCGGGCGCCGTCGGTGTTGTCGAACCACTCGCTCTGGGTGTGCGCATCGCCGCCCCGGCCGCCCGCGCCAATGGCGATGGCGGGGATGCCTCGAGCAATCGGCACGTTCGCATCGGTGGAGGCCGTCGCGACGTCGGGCTCGCGTCCGACGAGGCGCGTCGTCGCCAACGCGTGCCTCACGAGTGGATGCTCGACCGAGGTCTCACCGCACGGCCGCGTCCCGATCGGCTGAATGGTCATCGAAAGCGCGCGGGTTCCGAAGGCCCGGCGATTGTTTTCCTCCTCGCACGCGGCGCGCGCGGCAACCTGGATCTCGCGTTCATAGCGATCGAGCATCTCGGCAGACGTCGAGCGCAGATCGATCTCGAGCCAGGCGTGATCCGGGATGGAGTTCACTGAAATACCGCCGCCGATACGACCCACGGAAAGCGTCGTACGCGGTTCGAGTGGCAGGCGAAGCGCGGCAAGTCGCGCGGCGGCACCCGCAGCCGCGTGAACCGCGTTAGGTGATCCGAACGCGGCCCAACTATGGCCACCGCTACCGATGTAGCTCACGCGGTAGCGCCGACTTCCAAGCGCGCGCGTTACGATTCGCTCATCACCCGCGCCGTCGAGCGCAATGGTTGCGGCCGCGTCGTAACCGCGCTCATCGAAGTACCGCTTCGCGCCGCGCAGATCGCCAAGCCCCTCCTCGCCCGTCGTCGCCACGAAATCAATTGGCCGACGCGTCGAAAGCCGCTCGCCATCGATCTCCTCGGCAAGTGCGAGCATAACGGCAAGGCCGCGGCCATTGTCGTTGATCCCTGGACCAACAAGGCGCTGACCGTCTCGCTTCACATGGAGTGATGTGCCTCGGGGGAACACGGTATCGAGGTGCGCGCAGACGACAATCGGCGCCAGCTTGCTTCTACCAGGCCGTCTTCCCACGACGTTGCCCGCGTCGTCGGTCTCCACGTCCCGCAGCCCTACAGAGCGGAAGCGGTCGGCGACAAACGCGCCCCTCTCCTCCTCTTCACCGGTCGGTGCGGCGATTTCAGCCAGAGTGATCTGCGCGTGCACGATGGCTTCGTCGCGCGCCGCCAATCGAGCGCGGGCCGACGCGAGCGCGCGAAACGTCGCAACGCTATCCACAAACGCGCGCGGGGAGCGCGCGGAGAGGGGGGCGTGCGGAGGCATGCCTTCATTTGAACTGCGCTGTGCACGAGACGCAAGTGGTAGATTCACCCGTCACCGGACGAGGCAATTGGTGAGATGAAGGCATCGCGCCCGGGCCTGAGCAGAAATGTGTATGCGCTCACGGCCGTGAGTTTTTTCACGGACGTGTCGAGTGAGATGATCTACCCGCTCCTCCCGGCATTTCTTACGGTCACGCTGGGTGCGAGCGCGAGCTTTCTCGGCGTCATCGAGGGAGCGGCGGAGACGACGGCCGCGCTGCTGAAGCTCGCGAGCGGATGGTGGTCGGATCGCGTGCAGCGACGCAAGCCGCTGGTCGTCGCGGGCTACACGATTGCTTCGATCATGCGGCCGCTCGTGGCGATCGCGCAGTCGGCGGCGCAGGTCCTCGTCATTCGCCTGTCGGACCGGGTTGGTAAGGGAATTCGAAACTCTCCGCGCGATGCATTGATCGCGGATTCAGTCGACCCTGCGAATCGCGGCCGGGCGTTCGGCTTCAACCGCACGGGTGATCATACCGGAGGCGTACTTGGACCGCTTATCGCGTTCGCGCTCGTTCAATGGCGACACGTCGCACTGAGAACGGTCTTCTGGTGGGCTGTTTTGCCCGGGGCACTCGCCGTGGCAACTGTTCTGTTCGGTGTGAAGGAGGTGCCGCGCCATGCTGTCAGCAACCACCGACAACCAGTCGTTGGCGGTCAGGGCCAGCCGCTTGGAGGACGATTCTGGGCTGTCCTCGGCGTCATCATGATCTTCACGCTCGGCAACTCGACGGATGCGTTTCTTCTGCTGCGCGCACAGCAGCTCGGCGTACCCATCGCGTTTGCGCCGATTCTCTGGGCGTTTCTGCACGTCGTCAAATCGCTGTCGAGCACGCCGGGCGGCGCGCTGTCAGATCGAGTTGGACGCAAGCCTTTGTTGGTTGCCGGATGGCTCCTTTACGCGCTCGTGTACTTCGCGTTCGGTCGCGCCACCGAGCACTGGCACGCGTGGGCGCTCTTTGGAGTCTACGGTCTCTTTTTCGGCCTCACTGAAGGCACCGAGCGGGCACTCGTCACCGACATGGTCCCATCGGCGCGGCGCGGCACCGCGTTCGGGTGGTATAACTTGACGATCGGACTCGGCGCTTTGCCGGCGTCGATTGTGTTCGGCGCACTGTGGGACGTGCGCGGCTCGCGCGTTGCGTTCGACTTCGGCGCCACACTCGCGCTCGCTGCGGCGCTCGGAATCGCAATGATTCGGGTAGGGCGCAGAGCGTGAACCTGTGCCCGGCGCTAGCAGCATCTCGCCCCCGGCTTCTCGAAGCGCGCCTGCAGTTGTGAGGCCATGAAGCGATCGCGGCTCAGCGGAACCACTTCGGGGTGGCGTGCGCGCATGTGCGCGAGATAGTGATCGTAGTCCGGTGCGCCGATGATTCGCCGAATGACTGAGCCGGCACGGCGGAGCCAGCGTAATGAGCGTTTGATCATCTCAATCTCCCGCGACGGCGACGCGCCGCTGGAATGGCGCCTCGGTACTCGTCGCCGGCTTTCGGCCTTGAAGCACGGCCGCCCACTCGCGCAAGCTGTCGGCGAGGATCACCACGACAGAGATCATGAAAAACGCGGCGACCGCAGCGTCGAGGTAATCGTTGAACGCCATACGCAACGCATCGCTCGCCGCTTTTACCCCCGGCGGGAGCGTCCCGGACGCCGCGGCGGCGCGCAGCAGTCCCGCATGCGATAGGAAGCCGAGTTTCGGATCGGGCGAGAAGATCTTCTCCCAACCGGCGCTCATCGTGACGATCACGAGCCACGCGAGTGGCGCCAGGGTCACCGGCGCATAACGAGCGCGGCCCATTTTAATGATAACGGTCGTCCCGACGCAAAGTGCTACGGCCGCGAGCAGCTGATTTGAGATGCCGAACAGCGGCCACAGCGAGTTGATCCCACCCAGTGGATCGATGACACCCTGATACAGAAAGTGGCCCCACATCGCGACGAAGATCGCGCTCGTGATCAGAACGGCAGGGTACCATGAGACACGGCCTAACGGCGCCCAGACATGCTTCCCGAGATCCTGGAGCATGAACCGGCCGACTCGCGTGCCGGCGTCGAGCGTCGTGAGGATGAACAACGCCTCGAACATGATCGCGAAGTGATACCAGAGTGCCATCGCGCCGCCGCCGCCGAGCGCGCGTGAGAAGAGGTGCGCCATTCCCACCGCCAAACTCGGCGCGCCACCGGTGCGTGACAAAAGCGATTTCTCGCCCACCTGTTGCGCGAGTTGCGTCATCTCCGCCGGATTCAGCGTGAAGCCCCAGTGCTGAACTGCCACGGCGGCGCTCGCTGCCGTGGTACCGATCGCGCTCGCGGGCGCGTTGATCGCGAAGTACACGCCTGGTGTCAGCACGCACGCGGCGATCAATGCCATAATCGCGACGAGCGACTCGATGAGCATTGCACCGTAGCCGACCATCCGCGCGTCGGTTTCACGCTCGAGGAGCTTTGGCGTCGTGCCCGAGGCGATCAATGCGTGAAAGCCGGAGACGGCCCCGCAGGCAATCGTAATGAACGCGAATGGAAAGACCTTGCCGGCGAAGACGGGCCCAGTGCCGTCGGTGAATTGCGTCAGCGCCGGCATGTGCAGCGGCGGGAGTACGAACGCGATGCCGAGTGCAAGCGCGACGACGACACCGATCTTCACGAACGCCGAGAGATAATCGCGCGGCGCCAGAAGCAGCCACACGGGCAGCACGGACGCCGCGAAACCGTAGATCATCACCGCGATCGCGAGCGTCACGCCACTGAGTGTGAACATCGGTCCGAGCGTCGCGCTTTCAGCCGCCGCTCGGCCTGCGTACAGCGCGCCCACGAGCAACACCAGTCCGATCGCGCTCGCCTCGAGCACGCGACCGGGACGAAACCAGCGGAGATAGATCCCCATCGCGACCGCGATCGGGATCGTCAACGCGATCGTTACCGTTCCCCACGGACTCGATCGCAACGCATTCACGACGACGAGCCCGAGCACGGCGATGAGCACGACCATGATCCCGAGTACGGCGACGAGCGCCGTGTACCCACCGACCGGTCCGATCTCCTCTTTCGCCATCTGCCCGAGCGTCTTCCCGTTCCGTCGCACCGATGATGCGAGGATGACGAAATCCTGAACTGCACCGCCAAGTACAACGCCGACGATGATCCAGATCGCGCCGGGTAGAAATCCGAATTGCGCCGCGAGTGTCGGCCCGACAAGCGGCCCAGGCCCTGCAATCGCCGCGAAGTGATGACCGAACACGATCCAGCGATTTGTCGGCACGTAGTCCCGGCCGTCGTTGAGCACTTCGGCTGGTGTTGCGCGATTTGCGTCGAGCGCGAAGACTTTCGTCGCGATCAACTTGCTGTAGAAACGGTACGCGACGAGATAGCTGCACACGGCAGCAGTGAGTAGCCACGCAGCGTTGATCGTCTCACCGTGCGAGAGCGCGAGCCACGCAATTGCTCCCGCACCAGCGATCGCGATCGCGATCCAGACGATCGTAGCAACAACCTTGGACATGAGCGGTGGACTCCGGCTGAATGGTCGAGCGTGGGCAAAATGCCGGCAGGCAAACCGAGGGTCAACCCGCACGCTGGCGCTCGCTGCAAATCTCATATGGAGTCGCTCGCGCTCCGCGCTGCTCCGCCTCCGACCACCAGACCGGCCACCAACCGCCAACCACACCAATTACCTTGCGTGAGGCCGCACGATACCGAACACAAGCCACTCCCGACTCTCGAATGTCTTCGGCTGCGCGTTTTTCGATCGTTGCTCTTTGCACTGTAGCGTTCGCGTGCGGCGGCTCTGGCAGTCCGCCGCCTTCCACGGCTCCGACTCCTGACACTCACCCACTCGCGCCGCTCGCCGCGAGTGGTGCGATCGTGACGCCCACGTTCGCGCTCCGCACAGCCCCGGAGCTGGATTGGTCTGGCCGCTTGGGGCCGAGCCGAGAGACCCTGCGCACGATGGATGACGACATCGCTGCGGGCATTGCGAACCGCGGGCTCAAGACGGGCTGGGTCTTTCCCGCGGATCTCGCGCTCAGCTACAAACGCAACCCAACGTACGCGAGTGATCCGTATGCGCTCGCCGAGGAGCCGTTGCGTGCGGCGTCATTCATCGCCGGAGCGCGCCTCACGGAGCCGCTTGCCTCGCAGCTGCGTACGATGATCGCGCTGCACGAGAACGCGCGTCTCGTCCTCATGCCTATCGAGTTGCGCTTCGAGCGTGTCGACAGCGCTAACACGGCGCGCGCGACGCTGAAGCTGGCGATGGTCGATCCGCGCTTCTCGGAAGCGCGCTGGGTTGGGGAGATCAGGAGCGACACCACGAGCGCAGATCCGCGCGTGCTCATGGCCGCGCTGGCGAAAGAGATCGCGGACCTGATCGCGAGTCGATAGCCCGCCTCATCCGGCGCGCCTGCTGTGCCTATCTTTGACCTTCAGCTCGAAGAACGATATAGCATGTCCACCAAAGTCACGCTGATTCCCGGCGACGGAATCGGACCGTCGATCAGTCGCGCTGCGGTGCGTCTCCTCGATGCCGCAGGTGCCGCCATCTCGTGGGAGGAGCACGTCGCGGGGATGTCAGCCGTCGCAAAGTACGGCGATCCCATTCCCGACGAGACGCTCGACTCGATCAAGCGTACACGTGTCGCGTTGAAGGGTCCGCTGGAGACGCCGGTCGGCGAGGGTTATCGCTCGATCAACGTGGCGCTGCGGAAGACCTTTGATTTGTACGCGAATGTACGACCGGCATACTCCATTCTTCCGGAAGGTCGGTATCAAGATCTCGACCTCGTTCTCGTGCGCGAGAACACCGAGGGGCTGTATGTGGGCATCGAGCATTACATCAAGATCGGCGACGATCCACGCGCTGCGGCAGAAGCGATTGCCATCATCACGCGCGAGGGCTCGGAGCGCATCGTCCGCTACGCGTTCGAGTACGCCGTGAAGCACGGGCGCCGCAAGGTGACGCTGGTGCACAAAGCGAACATTCTCAAGTTCGCGCAGGGCCTCTTTCTCGACGTCGGGCGAATGGTGGCGCGCGATTATGCTGGGCGCATCGAGTTCGAGGAGCGCATCGTCGACGCGATGGCGATGAATCTCGTGCTGCATCCGGAGCGGTTCGATGTCATCGTGACGACGAATCTGTTCGGCGACATCCTCTCCGATCAGATCTCGGGCCTCGTGGGCGGACTCGGTCTTGCGCCCGGCGCGAACATTGGGCAGCACGGTGCGATCTTCGAGGCCGTGCACGGCACCGCCCCGGACATCGCGGGTAAGAACATTGCGAATCCCGGGGCACTGATGCTGGCGGCGTGCATGATGCTCGAACATCTGGGCGACATCGAGCGCGGGCGCCGCATTCGCCACGCGCTCGAGCAGACGGTGCGCGAAGGCAGGACGGTCACGCGCGACCTCGGCGGCACGGCCACGACAGACCAGTTCACTGACGCGATCATCGCCAAGCTCTGATGTCGCGAGACGCCGAGACGACTGTGGAAGCACGATCGAATGAACGAGCGAATGAGGGCCTAACGACAACAACCCTCTTTCACTGCTCCGATCTTCACTTCGGTCATCCCGCCGTGCCGGAGCAGTACGAGGCCATCGAAGCGATCATCGCCGAGCGGCACTACGACGTCGTCGCGATCTCCGGAGACCTTACACAACGCTCGCGGTCGGGCGAGTTTCAGCGCGCACGCGTGTTCATCCAGCACGCCAGCCAGTACAGTGAGATCATCGTGGTACCGGGGAATCACGACGTCGCATGGTGGAAGGCGCCACTGGGTTTCGGAAAGCCCACGGCAATGCTGGCGAACTATTGTCGGTTTATCAGCGACGATGTCGAACCCGTGCTGCGCATTGCTGGAGCGACGATCGTTGGCCTCAACACGTCGCCGGGCGTGACACGGCGTACCCTCACGTGGAATCTGCGCGACCTTTCCATCATTGGCGATCTGCGACGCGACCAGCTCGAGCGGGCGCGGGCGGAATTCGAGCGCTCGCGCGCAGGCGATGCGCGGATCATTGTCATGCATCATAATCCCGTGAAGGGTGAGCTCTCGCGACGTCACGGACTCA
>DATBBP010000072.1:0-11691 GCA_036270935.1 Gemmatimonadaceae bacterium | reverse complement strand
GCATGGATTCGTCCTGCAGCAAATCGGCGAGTCGCGCGAGCAGCTCCGTTGCGAGCGACGTCCCCGACGGGGTCGCGTTGTCGGTCACGTCGCGCGGCCGCGTAACGAGAGATTCGTGGTCGCTGGCCGTGTCGAAGAACGCGCCGGCTTCGTCGTCCCAGAACCAACGCACCGCGGCCTCCGCGAGCGATCGGGCGCGAGTGAGCCAGATCTCGTCGAAGGTGAGCTCGTAGAGTGCGAGGGCCGCAAGGCCCACCGCCGCGGTGTCCTCCAGAAAGCCAGCGATCCTTGCTGTGCCCAGTTTGGCGGTCCGAAACACCCGATCTTCGCGGACGAGTAAGCCGAACAGATACTCGCCCTGGCGGACAGCCTCGGCGCGATAGGACAGTCGATCGAACGCACGAGCGGCCTCGGCGAGTGCGCGCACCATCAGGCCATTCCACGACGCGAGCGTTTTGTCGTCGCAGCCCGGGCGCACGCGGAACGCTCGGGCGCGGAGGAGCGCGTGACGAGCGTTGGCGATGCGCGCGCGGAGCTCGTCGGTCGTTATTCCCCGGCGCGCGGCAACGACCTTCTCGTCGTTAGGCACGTGCAGGATGTTCTTCCCCTCGAAGTTCCCTCCCGCGGTCACGCCCCAGTACTCGATCGCGAGCGGCGCCTCGGCGCCAAGCACCGTTTCGATCTCCTCGAGCGACCAGACGTAGAACTTCCCTTCATGCCCTTCGCTGTCGGCGTCGAGCGACGAGTAGAAGCCGCCGCCGGGCGCCGCCATCTCGCGAAGCACCCAGTCGAGCGTCTCCTCGACGACGCGTCGGATTTCGGCGTCCTTCGTCGCCTGCCAGAGGTGAGTTCCGAGTCGCGCCAACAGCGCATTGTCGTACAGCATTTTCTCGAAGTGCGGGACTCGCCACGCTTCGTCCACCGCATAACGAGCGAAGCCACCCCCGAGCTGGTCATAGATTCCGCCGCGCGCCATCGCGCGAAATGATTCCTGCGCGATCGTGAGTGCGAGCGTCGTGCGCGTTCGGGCCCAATAGCGGAGCAGCGAGTCGAGCGCCATCGTCTGCGGAAATTTCGGCGCACCCCCAAAGCCACCGTGGCGCATGTCGTAGTCCTGGGCCAGCTCGCGGTAGGCGCGCTCGAGAAGAAGAGGCGTCAGCGTACCGGTGCCGCGCGTCGGGTGCGTGGTCGACGCGAAGAATTGGCGCAGCTGCGCCGTCGTCCGCTCGACGTCCGAACGCCGATTTCGGTACGCGTCGTCCACGGCCGAGAGCACGCGCTTGAACGAGGGCAAGCCGTGGCGGTCGTCTGGCGGAAAGTAGGTCCCGGCGTAAAACGGCAGTCCTTCAGGAGTCAGGAAGACGGTCATCGGCCAGCCGCCATGTCCGGTCATGGCCTGCAGCGCCTGCATGTAGATGCCGTCGATATCCGGCCTCTCTTCGCGGTCAACTTTGATGTTGACGAACTTCTCATTCATCGACGCCGCGGTCGCCTGATCCTCGAACGACTCGTGCTCCATGACGTGACACCAGTGGCACGCCGCGTAGCCGACGCTGAGCAGGATCGGTTTGTCCTCCGTTCGAGCGCGGCTGAGCGCGTCCTCACCCCACGGATACCACTCGACGGGGTTCTGAGCGTGTTGCAGCAGGTAGGGACTGGTCTCGTTCGCGAGTCGATTGGGCATATCTACCTTCTTTGGCGCGACCGCTTGTCGCGAAGACGTACATAGAGAAGGTTACATTCCTCGACTGCGTCGTGCCGCACCGCGCTCTCGCTCACCTCTTCGTTTCGTGGCGCACTCTTCCCGACATCGATCGCGAAAACATTCCGCTGCCCGGCTCGAGCCGCTTCCCGCGGCGCCGCCGACGCCGCTCTACAAGCGCGTTCCCTGGGTTGCGGTCGCTGCGACACTTCTCGTTCTCCTCACCGCCGCCTTCGCCGAAAGCCCGATTCGGGATGCAGTGTCGCTCGGCGCTGTGGAGGAGGTCCAGCTCGAGCATTCCCTCGGCTATCTCGCCATCGCTCCCATCTCCGAGATCCTCGACACAATCACACTGCTCGGTGCGCGTCAGGACGTGGCCGTCATCCTCTCGATGATCGTCATCTATGTCGCGATCAGGATGTGGAAGGTTCGAAGCCAAAGAGATGCAGACGAGACGACTCCGACGCGGTCCCGGGTCGTACGCGAGGTAGCATATGCGGGCGTGTTCTTGCTCGTCATCGTTCTGACCTACGTCGCCGCGCTCGTTCTCCCGCGGCCAATGGCATCGCTAACGGCCGAAACGTCGGATGTTTTCATCACGGTGGACTTTCATTCGCACACGAAGTACTCACACGATGGCCGCCCTGGCTGGGATGCATCGGACGTTCGCGGGTGGCACCGCGCCGCCGGCTTCGATGCCGCGTATATCTCCGATCATCGCACCGTCGAAGGCGCCGAACTCGGCGTAGCCGACAATCCGGCCGAGGCAGGCCAGGGTACCATGATCCTGCAGGCGCTGGAGGCTGGATGGCGCGGCGAGCATGTCAACATCCTCGGCGCCAATCGCGCTTACAAGGGACTCACGACTGCGGACCTCCGCGACGTCGACGAACAAGCCCTCGCGCTCGCGAGTCTCATTGCGAATCACGAGCCGATCGTCATCGAGACCCTGCCCGCCGACCTGAGTAAAATCGTTCCAGCAAGCGGACCTGGTACTGCCGGAATACGCGCCATCGAGATCGTGGATGGGTCTCCGCGCGGTCTCGATCAAACGCGCATCATGCGATCGCGAATCGTGCATCTCGCCGACAGCTTGAATCTCGCGATGGTTACGGGAAGTGATAATCACGGGTGGGGCAGAGCCGCTCCCGGATGGACGCTACTCATCGTTCCCGGATGGCGCGGGATGCGGGCCGACTCGCTCGAGTTCGCGATCGAGCGCGCAATACGGCTCGGACACACCGCCACACGAGTCGTCGAGCGACGTGTCGCTGGTGAGCTGAATGCCAGCAACGCACTGGAGCTCACGCTCACGTTACCGCTCGTCACCTGGGGAATGTTGACCACTCTATCGACGGACGAACGCGTCGTCTGGGTGATCTGGGTTTGGGCGGTCGCATTGGCGGTGCGCCTAACAACAGAATGGCGACGGCGACGTCGGCTCAGACGAATCGTTTGAGCGGCAAGACCGATCGCGGGCAGCCCGGCTCTCGGCGAGCGCTGATCGTGGGCGTCCTCGTCGCCGGCGTTGCCGTGCGGCTCATATTCGCCGGACTGATTCCGCTGTTCGGAGACGAAGCGTACTACTGGGAGTGGTCGCGCCGTCTCGCTGCCGGATACTTCGATCATCCGCCGGGCATTCCCATCCTGATTCGCGGCGGGACGACGCTCCTGGGTGCGGTCGCGTTAGGCGTTCGGCTCATGCCGGTGCTCGCCGGATTCGTTGCCGCGCTTGCTTGCGCTGGCGTCGCCGGGCGGATCGGCGGCGAGGACTCGGCGCTGTGTGCTGCAATCATCATTACCTGCATGCCTCTCGCAGCGGCGGGCCTGGTGCTCGCCACACCGGACTCGCCTCTTCTCGCATCGAGCGCGGTCGGCATATACACGCTGATTCGCGCTCTGCAGTCGCCGACCTCTTCGCGAACGTCGCTCGCGTGGTGGACGGCGACGGGTGTCGCGCTCGGCCTCGCCTTCTGTTCGAAATACACGTCGATTCTGATGCCGGTTGGCGTGACGATCGCTGTTCTCTCGCGCGCGAGTCTGCGTCAGCGCTTGCGAGAGCCGGGTCCATACCTCGCCTGCGTGGCCGCGACGATCGTCTTTCTGCCCGTGTTGCGATGGAACGCGACGCACGACTGGGTTTCGTTCGGGTTTCAGCTTCATCATGGGCTGGCCGCGTCTGCCCATCGCGACGTGCTCGCTCCGGTAAAGCGATTGGGCGACATGATTGGCGGCCAAGCCGGACTCGTATCGCCGATTCTTTTCGTGCTCTTTGGCGTGGCGGTGGTCCGCGGTCTTCGCCGTTCGGTGTCCGACGCGACGTACGTGCTGGCGGTAATAACGGCCTTCACATTCCTGTTCTTCTGCTTCAGCGCGACTCGTCAGCGCGTCGAGGCGAACTGGCCGGCGCCGGCTTACATCGCGGCCATTCCGTTGCTGGCAGTTCTCCCATTGTCGGAGGTACTCCAAAAGTGGCTACGCGCGGGTTTGTGGCTGGCGGGGCTCATGTCGCTGCTCATCTACGCCCATGCCGCGTTCGACGTTCTTCCTATCCCTCCTCGTAAGGATCCAGTCGCGCGCTCTGCGGGATGGCGCGAGCTTGCGAATGCGGCGTCGCTCAGCGCCGAACGCACGCCGGTTGCATTACGCGCTCGCACCTGGATAGCGGCCGATCGCTACAACGACGCGGCGGAGCTGGCGTTCTACCTGCCCGACCACCCAACGACATTCTCGCTCAACCTCGGCGGCCGGAGCAATCAGTACGATCTCTGGCCCGGGTTCGCCGAGACGGCGCGCACGGGCGATAATCTCGTCGTCGCGCTCGACGAGAGCGCGGATGTGCATCCGATCGTGGCGCGACTTGCGCCATTCTTCCGAACCATAGCCCCGGACACGCTCGTCGACATGAGAAATCGTCATGGACTGGTGACGCGACGCCGGCTCTGGGTCCTCCGTGAGTGGATTGGAGGCTGGCCGCCAAGAAGCTAGACGCCGAGATCCTCGCGAGTTTTGCGGGCTTGCGAGTTGAGGCCGTCCACTGCTTGTTAGAGTCGACGAGATCGGACGTCACGGTCGATCGCGGCGCCTGATCGCCAGTAGATGCGAGGCTCGTGCGATGACAATTCCGAGATTCCGTCCTCCCCAGCAGACGCGCAGTCAGGAGACGCTCGACCGGATTCTCGACGCTGCCGAGCGAGTACTCGAGGAGAAGAGCTTCACCGAGGCGACGCTCGCCGAGATTATGGAGCGTGCGGGAGTAACCGTCGGCGCGTTCTATCGGCGCTTTCCCGACAAGGACGCCCTGTTGCATCTCCTCGATGAGCGTTTTTTCAAGGAGATGAGGGAGCGCGCCGACGAGCTACTCGATCCGGATCATTGGCACGGCGCTCCCATCTCAGAAATTCTCACCGAGTTCGCGCGCACCGCGGTCGAACTCTACGCCGCCAAGCGTGGCGTCGCGCGGAGCTTATTTCTGCGCGCACGGGTCGATCCAGTGATTCAAGCCACGGGTCGGCAGGTCAACGCTCACAACATCGAGCGACTTCGAAAGTTGCTCCTCGATCCGAGTCGTCGCTCCGAGGTGACGCACCCCGATCCCGAGCGCGCGATTGCGTTGGGCTTCATGATGTTCTTCGGTGCCTTACGAGAGACGACAGTGTTCGGCGAAGTGTGGCCGGAGCATCACCAGCTCGTCGGTGAAAACCTCGGCGACGAGATGGCGCACCTGTATCTCTCGTACCTTGGGGTTCGGGGCGCGAAGCCAACGGTTCGCTGAAGACTCGAAAGGTGATAGGTGCTAGGTGTTGGCGATTGGTTTGTTGCCCGCACCCGCACCCCGCACCCCGCATCCGCTACCTTACTCGGAGCCATCCTCACATTGACCGCCATGGTTCCCACTGACCTCGACCAGTTCTTCACGCAGAACGAAGCGCGCATACGCAATGAGCTCTTCGAGCTCCTTCGCATTCCAAGCGTCAGCGCACGCTCGGAGCATAACGCCGACACGGCGCGTGCGGCCGAGTGGGTCGCGCGCAGCTTGCGCGAGGCGGGACTGAAGGCGACGGTGCATCCGACGCCGGGGCATCCCGTGGTCGTCGGAGAATGGCGCGGTGCGGGCGACAACGCGCCCACTGTGCTTGCGTACGGGCACTACGACGTCCAGCCCGCCGAACCGTTGGAGCTCTGGGACACGCCGCCCTTCGAGCCCACCGTTCGCTCGGGAAAGATTTTCGCTCGCGGCTCGGTCGACGACAAAGGACAACTCTTTCTCCACGTGAAAGCGCTCGAAGCGCTCCTACGGACGCGTCGCAAGCTGCCAGTGAACGTCGTCGTGCTCGCTGAGGGCGAAGAGGAAGTAGGAAGCGAAAATCTGACAGCCTTCATCGAGTCTCACGCCGACCTTCTCCGCGCCGACGCTGTGATCATCTCCGACTCGTCCATGTTCGCGCCAGGACTCCCTTCGATTCTCTCTTCATTGCGCGGGCTCGCCTATTTTCAGATCGACGTCCAAGGTCCGTCGACTGATCTTCATTCGGGTAGCTACGGCGGCGCGGTGATCAATCCGGCCATGGCGCTGGCGCGCATTCTCGCGACGATGCACGACGCAAGCGGCCATATCGCGATTCCCGGCTTTTATGACAAGGTCATCGATTGGGGTGACACCGCGCGTCGGGAGATTCGCGCGCTGCCCTTCAGCGAAGCGCAATTTCGAGAGGAGACTGGTGCGCCGGCGTTAGGCGGCGAAGCAGACTTCAGTACACTCGAGCGATTGTGGATGCGCCCGACCTGCGAGGTCAACGGTCTGCTGAGCGGCTACATCGGCGAGGGCGCGAAGACCGTGCTGCCCGCGAGGGCAATGGCGAAGGTGAGCTGTCGGCTCGTGCCCAATCAGGATCCGCAGGAGATCGAGCGGTTGATGCGCGCGCACGTCGAACGGGTTGCGCCAAAGGGCGTGACCGTCACCGTCACGCATCTGCATGGTGGCCGTCCGTGGCGAGCGAACCTGGATGGTCCGCTGTTCGATGCCGCGCGTCGCGCTCTCGCCTCGGCTTTTGGCCGGGAGCCCGTGATCACGGGCGAGGGAGGATCGATTCCAGTCGTCGGCGATTTTCAGCGTATTCTCAATGCGCCGGTACTCCTGATGGGCTTCGGCCTGCCCGGCGAGAACGCACACGCACCTAACGAGTGGATGAGCGAAGAAAACTTCACGAAGGGATTACGAGCCGTCGCGATGTTGTACCAGGAGTTAGAAGGGGCAAAAGGCTAGAGAAATTGGAGGCTAGGGCACTCGCCCCAGCCCCATTCGCTTCTCTCTGGCTCCTCGCCCCTGCTAAAACCGCCACTGCCTGATGATCAACCCCCCGTACGCCTGCTTCGAGTACGACGACTGCGATTCGAGCGTGGGCTCGAGTAGCAGCGCCTGCGGCGCTGTATACGCCGTATATAGCCATCCCTCGCTCGCGCGATACTCCAGCCTTACGCCGGGAAGGTTGTTGTAAACTTGAACGCTGACGAACGTGTGTGGATTGATGTACTTCCCTCCCTCGACGCGCGTGTTCTTAATGAAGTTCGTCCAGGCCTGCTGCGATTGCGAGTTTGTTGCGAGCTCCGGGGTGTCACCCGGCGAGATGTAGAACTGATCGGCGCCTAACGCTTTACCCGCGCGCGATTGTAGCTGCTCGAACAACACGCCGAAAGCCACGCCCTCGAGCCGCGTCATCGCGACCTGGGCAGTTTGACCAACAACGCCTCCCGGGCCGCCGGCGCCGCCGAGGCTCGACCCTTCGGGCTCGATCAGGTTCGTCGTCGGACCACCGAATGCCAGTAGCGTCAGCAACTCCGACTGCGTCCTCGGCGGCTGAGCATCACTCTGCAGCGTGAGCTTCGGTGCTTTGAGTGTGCCGCCGATGAGCACCTCGATGTTGAGCACTGGGGAATTCGTGAGCTGGACCTGGTACTCGCCGGTTGCCTGCAGCGTCGGATTCAGGTCTGGCGTGCCGACAAAGGTCGCCGAACCGCGAGTGATCGTGAATCGCTTGCTGAGGAACGTGTAGTCGCCGCGATCCGTGCCGACTGCCCCCGTGAGCGCGAGCGCCGAATGCGAGACATGGACTTCGACTGGATAGTCCGTGTAGAGCTCGACGTTCGCATCGGTCGTACGCAGCCAGGTGTTGCGATTGATGCCGAGCGCGACGTCGACGCGCATGTTCTGAAGAATCGCCGACTGCGCTGGGAAAAGCTGTTTGTCCGCAATCAGCGCTGTGTCGGCGACATTGAAGAGATCCGGATCACCCGCGCCGATGACGTGACGGCTGGTTGGATTGTTGAACTCCACGATTCCACTGGTGACCTGTACTCGGCCATTGAGATACGGTCGGTTCATGGGCCCGGTGAATCGCAGGTTCGCATCCGCGTTCAACCGTCCATATTCGTTGTTCAATACTTCCGCGTTATGTGCTTCCGCGGTCAGGTTGAACGCTGGATCACGCCAGTCGCCCACTGCCAGACCGCCCGTCACCGCTATTGTGCCGCGGCCGGTTCTCCCAGACAGCGTATCGATACGCACGGTATCGTTCGCCATTCTCAACGCGGCGGTGACGTTGTCGACGTACATTCCCGTCGGCGCGACCCTGACGATCCCCTTCTTCAGTCGGAAGCTTCCGACGAGCGAGGGTCGATCGAATGTTCCGCGCATTGCAATCTGACCCGACGCCACGCCGTGCACTTCGCTCACGAGGCCAGTGAACGCCGGAATGAGCTCGAGTGGAAGGCTGTCCGCCGTGAGATCGACGGAAAGCGGTTGCCGTAGCAGTCGCGGGCTTGTCGCGCCAGATAGCGCAAGGTTGAGCGGCAGATTTGCGGTCACCGTCGCCATCGGCGTCCCACCGCGATGGAGAAGATCGAGCTGCGCGCTGAACGATCGATTCGCGTAGCCGAAAGTCCCTCTCAGCTCGGGTACGGTGTCACCCTTGTAGACGCCGTGCACGATGTCTAACGATCCACGCATCGTCGGCGAGGCCAGCGTGCCCTGCATCGTCCCGTTGAGCGACACCAGTCCCTTGAGATCGACGTCACTCTGAAGCAGGTCCAACAGATCGCCGACCGGAAAATTGTCGACGGCCAGGTCGAAATTGGCGGCGCCGTTCGACGGCAGCAGTCCGTTGGCGTAAATGCGACTCGTCGATCCACTCCGCAGCTCGAGATTCTGAACGGTGATGCCCGCGGGCCGCGATTGGATCGTCGCAGCGTGCGTCGATTGCCACGTCGTTGTATCGAACCGGAGCTGCATGTCGGCGATTCGCAGCTCTTTCAAATTCGAATTCACGAGATAATCGCCCTTGAGGCCGTAATCCCGTTGATCGCCCTGCCGTACGAGCACCTCGACCCGACCACCGCCGCTTTGCGCGCGATAACTCAGATTGGCGGCGAGGCTGTCGACCGCGAAGCCCGACGCACTGATGGAGTCGCCACGGACCGCTAGCGCGATCGCCGACGCGGACGTCCGCGCGTTCGTCCAGGCATACTCGCCGATGAGCATCCGCGCGGCGTTGCCGTGGACGTTGATGTCAGTAGCGCCCAACCGGCCGCGGGTGTCGAAGTTCGTGATGTTGCCACTCAGCGTACCCGCCGCTTGGAGACGTCCCTTGAGCGTGATCGGCGTCGCCTTCGGCGTGTCGACGACGAGACGCGGCATGGGCTGACCGGTTGCGAGACGCTGGATCTCCGTCCGGCGCGCGATGCGTGCGGAGTCAGCCCGCGCGCGGCTAACGGCACGCGCGATCACGGCTGTCCGTGGCCGGATCGAGCCTGTGTCCGGGCCGGTATGCGGAAGGATACGATCGAGCGCACCTAACGAATCGACGTCGACCGTGTAGGTCAGTGTGCCCGTGCGGCCGGCGACGAGACCGAAGGAACCGTTTGCCGAAACGAGTGTGTGGGCGCCGCTCAGGTTCAGCTTCTGCACCGTCGCGAGACCACTCGCGATCGCGATGCGTACGCTGCCGCTGTCGACGGCGAGGCTGTCCCACTTCGACGCCGCGAGATCCGCCGCGAACGTCGCGTTCATCGTCGCCGGCTTGAACCCGGACCCGTGCGCCGACGCGGTCATCGTCAACGAGGTCACCGGGCCCTTAGCAATGACCGTGTGCAGATTGAACACCTTCAGGCCTAACGCGAGATCGTAGTGCTGCGTACCCGTGAGCCCAACCGTACCGCGAGCGGCGAGCTGGCCGCCGTCGGGAAGTCGAAGATCTGCAGCGACCGCGAGATTCGAGAGCGATCCCGTGAGGTGAATCGGGCCGACTGCGCTCCCCTGTAGCCCGACCGACGGAACGAAGCGTCCAACTTCGGCGAGTGACACCGGCCGCGCGGCGACGTTGACATCGATCCACGGCGCCGCGCCGCCAGTCGGTAAGCGAACCACCGCCGTACCGGTCAGCTGCGAGTAGTAGCCTCGATCCTCATGTGCGATATCGACATTGCCGGCGAGTTGTGTCTTCGTATCGCCAGACACCGACGCCGTTCCCGTGACGACGCCAGAGACCGGCATCTGGAATTTCGGGCCCGCCAATGCCTTCACGAGCTCCACCTGCATCGGATGCAACCGCAAACGAAGATTGTTCGCGCGCATGCCATTGGTCTCGAAGCCGATCACGCCGACGGCGGCCAACTGGCTCGTCCCGGTGGTGGCGTCCGCGAAGGCGACGTCTCCGTCAACCCGTAGCGCGTGCAGCGCACCATTCACCGCGGCGCGACCGGTGAATGTGCCACGCCGAGGCGACTTGAACCCTGCGATGAGTTGCTCTGCGAGTCGCGTATCGAGATTGGCGAAGCGCAGATTGGTATCGTGCAGCGCGAACGTGTCAGACAGCGTGAGGCCAAAGTCGCCGCGCACTCTGGTGTTGCCTAACGCGACATCAGCGTTCTTCGCGGTATAGTCGTCCACGCCACCGCGCCAGCGCATGGCGAAGTCCAGGTTGCCGCCGCCCTCGGATGGCAAACGCGGATAGAGCCAGCGCAAGTCGTTGAACGCCGCCGGCGCGCCACGCAACGTCAGCGCCATATCCCCCGAGCTGAACGCGTAGCTGCCGTCGCCGCTCACGTGCGACTCCGGCAGCGATGCACGGACGCCCTTCCACCACAGCGAATCGTTGTCGAACTGGAAGCTGCCGCGCATCTCCGTTACGACTGCGGCCGGTGGCCGGAACGGAAGCGCCATCATCTGCAGCGATGCCACCTCGCCATAACGACTCTTCTGGTTCGGATCCGCAAGCCGCAGCATCGGGAAGGTCGCATTGATCGAGCGCATCTCGACGACCTTCTGATACGGCGGCGCGCCGCCATATGCGTGTGACGCCCCCACGATCATCGTCCGGCCCTTGCCGGAGAGTGCGTACCGAACCGCCGAATCGCGTGCCGCCGCTGAGAGCTGCGTTCCCGGCGACCAGGGAGTGCGCACGACGAGATCGCCGTCCACGACTGTCACGTTCTCCAGACGAATCCAGCTGCCGAAGCCCGGTGTGGTCGACGCCGGCTGCGTCGTGTCAGAGGCGAAGATGCGCTGGTAGTTCCATTTTCCGCCTGGCGGACGGTCGAGCACGACCAAGGGCCGCGTTAGGCGTACGTCCGTCAACCAGATCTTCTTGCCGATGAGCGAGCCGAGTGCGTAGCGAGCGCTCGCCTCCTGCGCTGCGAGAAATGGCTCGCCGCCGCTGTCGCTGATCGCGAGGTCGTGAACCGTTAGGCCGGATATCAAATTGCCCGACAGCCGACCGATGCTGACGCGTCCGTGTATGCGGCTCTGCAACTGAGAGATCGCGATGCGTCGCACGCGCTCGTGTCCCCAATCCGTGGAGGTCAGAACGACGAAGACGATCCCGGCGAGCGCCACGATGCCAAGCAGCACCGTGACGATTCCGAGCAGACCGCGACCGAGGCGACCGAGCACGGGATTCATCAGTACGCCTGTCCAATCGAGAGGTGAAGCACCA
>DATBBP010000071.1:0-5620 GCA_036270935.1 Gemmatimonadaceae bacterium | reverse complement strand
CCTCAGCGACGCTCCATATGCGCCGGCTTGGCGTCGACTCGCTGCCGATAGGCAGCTTCATCGCCGTTTTCACGGGGATCGTTCTCGCTCTCCTCGCCAGCTACTCCATCACCGGCGCCGTTCCAATGTATTTCGTTGGAACGCTAGTTGAGAAAACGATAACGATGGAGCTCGCGCCCGTTCTCACCGGGCTCGCGCTCGCTGGCCGCGTTGGCGCGAACATCGCCGCCGAGTTGGGGACGATGCGCGTCACCGAGCAGATCGATGCGCTCGAGACGTTAGGTTATGATCCGCATTCGTATCTTGTCGTGCCCCGGGTGCTCGCGGGAACGATAATGTTTCCTGTAGTTGTCGGGGTAGCGATGCTTGCTGGCGTCTCATCAGGCTGGCTCGCATCAGTGTCGCTGCTGGATCTCTCGTCTGCGGATTTCGTGACGGGACTGCGTCTCTTCTTCTCCGGTTTCGACGTTCGCTATGGCCTGGTGAAAGCAGCGAGCTTCGGATTTACCGTGACGCTCATTGGATCGATTCGCGGCCTCCGCGCGGCGGGGGGCGCCGAGGGAGTTGGTCGTGCCGCCACGACGGCGGTGGTTTATTCGGCGGTCTTGATTCTCGTCCTCGATGCGTTCTGGGCGGTCACTTGGCTGCTCGGGAGCGGCCGGCCATGAAACGGACGAACGACTTTCTCGTCGGCACGATCGTGCTGCTGGTGATCATTACGCTCACCGGCGCAACGTTCTGGGCGAAGCAAACCGACATCGGCGAACGACGCGCCAAAGTCGTCGCGCGCTTTCGCGATGTCGGCAGCGCACGCGTCGGCAATGCGGTCGTCATCCGCGGTGTGCGTGCCGGAACCATCGAGGCAATCGAGCTCTCGCGTGGCGGATGGGTGCATGTGCGAATGAGTCTCGATCGCTCGATGCAGTTGCCGGCGACGCCCGTCGTGCTGCTGAACGAGTCGAGTCTCTTTGGTGAGTGGCAGGCGACGATCACGCCGCGCTCCGCGCTTCCCCACGACGAAACCGTACAATCCCAGGTTGCCGAGTCATCCGGCGGCGGTGATGTGCTTCCCGGCGCGATATTGCCCGATATCGCGAAGCTGACCGCGGTGGCGGGTCAGATCGCCGGGGATGTGGCGAATGTCGCCGGGCGCGTCGAGGTTGCATTCGACGAGCGCGCCGCTCGAGAGTTGCGTTCATCGATTCGCAACTTCGACGACCTTTCGACGACGCTCTCGCATACCGTGCGTACGCACGCGGGCGACCTCGACACGCTCTCGCGAGGGCTGCAGTCAGCTGTCGCCTCGCTCAATCGCACCGCGGCAAGCGCGGAGCTGATGGCTGCGCGCATGGACAGCTCATCGTCGAGCGGACAGGTGAAGCAGATGGTGGATGACATGTCGCAAGCGGCGGCCGAGCTGCGACGCGCCAGTGCGCAAGTCCGTGTGATGTCCGAACAACTCTCGAGAACCCAGGAGCGGCTCGATTCGTTTCTCACGAATGGCGACTCGGTACTCACGAAGCTCAACACGGGGCAGGGGTCGTTAGGCCTGCTGCTGAACGACCCGTCGTTGTATCGCAACAGCGACTCCCTTTTGACTCAGCTTCGCGGACTGGTGACCGAAGTGCGCACCAACCCAAAGAAGTTCGTGAGCGTGCGACTGTTTTAGCAGCTTCGATCCGACTACCAAAGAGGGCCCGCGAAGGAGCGCGGGCCCTTCTGCTTTTCAGGACGCCAGCTATTTGAAGATGCCGAAGTGGCCCAGCAGCCACCACAGGATGATGAAGATCAGGATCGTGCTGAAGCAGCCGCCGCCGAGTTTCTTGGCGCCGTAGCCGGCCGCGACACCGCGGAGGAGTTTGCTCATCTCGTGTCCGTCTTCGATTCGGTTCGAGGCGCGAAGTGCAGGGTTCGTACCGATCACGGTCCATGGCGCCGTGTCGACATGCCTAACGAGTGAGACGTCGAAAGTGACGCGAGGCATCGCGGCCCGGCCGCCCGCGCGGACGCCAGATCGTCCAGCATGGATGACAATGCGCGAATCTCGACGAGGTGAGTCGCGAAGCTAAGCTCTTGCGCACACGCGTCTTACTCCCACGTGCGCCGGTCGATCGCGCCTGGTCCTGGCCCTGCTTTGAGTGCTTGCAAAGAGTAGCGTCACCGCGATCGGCGCCCTGACGCATCGTTCTCGATCCCTTAGCTCTCTCGTCATATGCGCACTTCAATTGTCATCGCTGGTCTCGTGGCAGCAATCGGCTCGACGGCATCGGCTCAGGCGCCTTTACCGCCGATGGCGACTGGTACCGCATTCGAGCTCACGCCCTACGCCGGCTACATGATCTTCGGCGACTACCTCAGGGGTCCGTTCGGCACGAGCATCTCCAATGCGCCGAGCGCTCTCTACGGCGTGCAACTCGGAATGAAGATCTATCCGAACGTGTCACTCATCGGAAACGTCGGCTATACCAGCTCGAGCATCACCGCGGGGATTCCATTTATCGGCGGATACTCCATCGCGCAGAGCTCGACGCTGCTGTACGATGGCGGCCTGCAACTGGATTTGCCGCTGACGACGGCGAGCGGATTCAGTCTCAAACCATTCGCTCAGGTCGGCGCGGGCGCCTGGCACTACAATATCAGCGAGTCAGTTCTCCAGACGAGCACCACGAATTTTGCGGCGAATGTCGGTTTGGGTGCGGACATCGGCCTCGGCCAGTCGATGGGACTTCGCTTGATGGCCAAGGATTACATCGGCAAGTTCAACTTCCAGGGCGCCACGGACCTCGATGTCCAGGGTCAGACCGCGCACAACTTTGCCCTGAGCGCCGGCTTGCGGTTCAACTTCTAGCGACGCGCCTGGAGCGCGCCTGATGCGTCGATTCTCGGCGAACGACGGCGCGCTCTGGGATGCCGTGATCGGCCACGAGTCATGGGGCACGTTCGTCTTGATCTTCACGCCCGTCGCCGATGGCGATGCCCGTAAGGTGACGATGGTGGAGGAAACCGCACTCACTGCGGAGACCGAGCTCGACGCGAAGAGCGATGATGAGTTGAGGGCGCTCCTCTCGCAGTCGAGCCCCTGGTGAATGCGACCGGGCTCGATAGCTTGCTGTCGGCGAGTATACGGAATCAATGCCGACGAAGACAAAATCGAAGAATATTGCGTGGAGTGGCGCGCCCAAACTTGTTCAGACACACCGGCCCTCTCCGCTGCCACAAAATGACAACGAGTGGTTCGAGCTGCGCCGGTCATCAATTCAGGGTTTGGGAGCGTTCGCGCGCAAAGAGATTCCTCGACGAACGCGACTGATCGAGTACACAGGAGAGAAGATCAGTTATGCGGAATCTGATCGCCGCTACCCCGATGAAAAGGATGAGCGCCACCACACGTTTCTGTTCACGCTGAACAGCAGATGGATCATTGATGCCGCTTTTGACGGCAACGATGCGCGCTTCATCAATCACTCGTGCAATCCGAATTGTGACGCGTATATCGAGCGCGGACACATTTGGATTGAATCGATCAAGCGCATCCAGACTGGCGAAGAGCTGACGTACGACTATCAGTACGAGTATCTCGACGAGTATACTGCCGAAGATCTCGCGTTCTACGCCTGCGAGTGCGGCGCGCCGAACTGTCGCGGGACGATCGTCGAACCGAAGAAGACGCGACGTAAGCGTTAGGCACCCCGGGGAGATAGTCCGTCCCATGACGCCGTCTGCCTCGCTGCATGCACTGCTCACCGGTGCGATCGATTATGCCGGTCTCTTTCCGCCGGCGACGCTCGAGATGCGAGAGGCTGCCGCTCGCTACGCTGGGTATCGCGGGACGGCAGACGCCTGGGCGCTCGGTCGCTTCGTGTTGCCGCTGTCGCGAGTGGACGAGCTCGCAACTGCCCAGCACGCAATCGGTGCGGCAGGCCAAACGTGGCGACTCAGCGTGCTGCTCGGCGAGGATCCTGTTGCCGATGCCGCGCGCATTCGGGCGTTCAACGCCGCCCACGCCGGTTCGGCCCTGATCGATTCAGCGGAAGCGAGACTTGGCGGACCATCGTCGACATCGCGACAATCGATCGCCGCGCTCGTCGAGCATTTGCCTCCGTCGCTTCGACTCTTCATCGAGGTGCCGCCGAACGGTGATCTATCGGGGTTGATGGCTCCCATTGCCGCGGCCAACGTTTGCGCGAAGATTCGCACCGGCGGCGTAACGCCAGAAGCATTTCCCGACGCCGAGCACGTTGCACGCTTCCTGACGTCGTGCGCTGAGCATGATGTGCGGTTCAAGGCGACGGCCGGCCTACATCATCCTTGGCGAGGCCGATATCCGCTCACGTACGAGAAGTCGGCGCCGACCGCCGTGATGTTCGGCTTTCTCAATATGTTCGTCGCTGCGGCGCTCGCTCGACGCGGTGCGGCTGTCGAGGACATCGTCGGCGTCCTCCAGGCAGAGCGGGGAAGCGAGTTCCGTTTCGGGGATGACGGCGTGCGTTGGAAGGACACTCGAGTCACGCGCCAGGAGCTCCTCGAGTCGCACGCGACTTTTGCCCTGTCGTTCGGGTCGTGCTCGTTCGAGGAACCGGTGTATGATCTGCGACGGCTCGCCCTGCTCTGATTCTTCCCCGCGATGGCGCTGAACGATACGCATCGCATCGAGCTCGCCTCCTGGGTGGAGTCGGCACAAACTCCCGGCAGCGACTTTCCGATCCAGAATCTTCCGTTCGGCGTGTTCAAGCGAACGGGACGACACGAGCCCGCGCGAATTGGCGTCGCGATTGGCGATCAGATTGTCGACGTGGCGACCTGTCTCGATGAGGGGTTGCTGATCGGTGCCGCCACCGCCGGAGCAGAGCGGTGCCGCGAGAGTCATCTGAACGAGCTGATGGCGCTCGGCCCCGATGCGGTATCCGGCCTTCGACGCGGCCTAAGCGAGCTGCTTCGCGTAGACTCGCCGCAGTACCGGCGAGATCCTGGAATCGCGCGCCGAGTGCTCGTTCCGATGTACGAGGCTGAGATGCGATTGCCCGTCGTCATCGGCGACTACACCGACTTCTACGCATCGATCGATCATGCTCGAAATGTCGGGACGATGTTGCGTCCCAATGATCCATTGCTGCCGAACTACAAGTACGTGCCGATTGGCTATCACGGGCGTTCATCGTCGGTCGTGGTGAGCGACACTCACGTTCGGCGACCGACCGGTCAGATCCGCGACGACCCGGAACAGCCACCCTCGGTTTTGCCAACTCGACGCCTCGACTACGAGGCGGAGTTCGGCATTCTCATAGGAAGTGGCAATGCCCTCGGCTCGCCTATTCCGGTGCTCGAAGCCGACCGACACATATTCGGCTTCTGTCTTCTGAACGACTGGTCGGCGCGCGACATCCAGAGCTGGGAATACCAGCCACTCGGCCCATTCCTGGCCAAGAGCTTCGCGACGACGATATCTCCCTGGGTCGTGCCGCTCGAGGCACTCGAGCCGTTTCGAGCACCGGCCTACGTGCGTCCCGATGGGGATCCGCCGCCCCTCCCATACCTGCTCTGGGACGGGGATCAGCGTCGCGGCGGATTCGATATCACGGTCGAGGTCTACCTCGCTACGGCGACGATGCGGCAGCGGCGC
>DATBBP010000070.1:0-2695 GCA_036270935.1 Gemmatimonadaceae bacterium | reverse complement strand
GCACGGACTTCTTTTGTCTGCTTCGCCCTCGCTCGCCGGCGGCAACCGGGCGCTCTGGTCGCTTCGTATCCCGCTCGAGCATCTCGGCTCCCGCGTCTTCCCCGACATGTTCTCGCTGGCCATGGCACACAAGGCGTTCGTCGACGATGGCATCGCCGACGCGGCGCTTCGCGGTCGCTTCGAGACGAACGTGCAAGCGTTCCTGTCGCTCGCGGAGGCGGCGAAGCACTACCCGTGCATGAAGCGAGCGTGGGTCGAGTTCCTCGGCGAGCCGCCTGGCGTGGGCGTAGACCGAGTCGACGCTATGCCAAGCTGACGCTCCACAAGTCGAAGGTTCTCCGGCTCGAGCCGATCGACTCAACGAATGGTCACAGTGTGGGTGGCGTCGGTCGCGACGCGGCTTCCAGCAGCTTCTGGTGCTTGAGGCAGTACGCTGCCCAAGGCACAGCGTCGAGACGTTTCGCTTCGATCGCGCCCCCATCGACGAGGCAGCGGCCATACGTGCCATCGTCGATTCGGTGCAGAGCGTCTCGCACCTGCCGCAGAACAGTCGCACTCAATTCAGCCTCGGTGAAGTCTTCGCTTGCCGCCTCGTCCGCCACACTGGCGTCGCCCGCGTCGGCAGGGGAATCGACCGTCTGCTCTCGTCCGCGCAAGGCGTCTGCCCCGACGCGACCTGAGAGAGTCTTTTCCAGACCGATCAATTTCCGCTTGTGAGCCTCAATGTCCATCTGGATTCTCCCTTCACGTTGGTCAAAGATTTCAGGTTCGTCACTCTTCCAAGGTTGCGGCGATACCGTCGCGGTACGCCGTCGCCGTAAGTCCGACAGCCGTCGTAACGTTCAGCTTTCTCGTCGTTGATGCAGGTCCGAAGCCAGGTCGCCGACTCGAGTACAGAGGGACCCATCAGCCTTCGCCACACCACCGCGGCCAAGCAGTTCGGCTTAGGCGTGTAATTTGTCTGTCAGCAATCCGTGGTCCCTGGCTGCGTGTCCATCGCAGCACAACGTCGAGAGGTCGCCCGTAGGCATGGTAGAGAACGGTCGTCACACGTCGAGATGCAGCCGCACCACCGCGCCGTGCAGATTCTCGGTCTCGATCGCGACGTACAGCTCGCGGTCCGCAACCGAGACGCTAAAGGCGACGCGCCGGTCGAGGCGCGCGACGAGGGCGTTGATGAGGGTGCGATCGATCGCGTACAGCTCCAGCTTGTCCGCTCGATGAATCTTTTCGCCGGAAAGCCGGCTTAGGAATTGCCGCGGGTCCTTGTGGGTGTAGACGACGACGCGCGTGGCGGCTTTGGAGGCTTTGTGCAGCCGGGCGGCGTCCGGCGTCCCTACATCGATCCATGTGTGTATGGCCCCGGTCAGATCGCGGACGGCCATCGCCGGCTCGTCGGGCTCCGATATTCCACGGGAGAACGCGAGACCGTCCACGAACTCGAGAAGGTACGCGAGTAGCCGCGCGATAAGGTGATCCTCGGATTCAGACGGATGCCGAGCGATCCGGAGGGCAAGCGATTCGTACACGCCACGGTCGCTGTCCGCGAGCTCGATATCGAAATTGTAGATGGTTGCCTGGAGGGCCATGCTACTGCGAGGCCGCGGCACCGATTCGACTCGTCGTCATGTGGTCCTCTCGCCGCCAGGGCGTGATCGCGAAATGTGTCTTCGCACCCTCATCGGCGCACCGAACGGTGGGATTGCACGCATTACTCACGCTAAACGCTGCCTTTGTTCGCTCATTTCCGCGTCGGCGAACAGTCGCCTCTCGACGACACCGGACGAATCACAATCCAAAGGCTGCCGGATATCGCACCGTGCCGCGAATACCGTCAAGCGCGTCGGCCACCAATTCCAACGCCATGAACGCGTGTGGAGGAAATGGCGTCGCCAGCGCTCGAGCGCGATCAGTCGAGAAGCCAAACGGCTGGTAGAAGTCGGCGTCACCCAACACCAAGACTGATCGCTCGCCTCGCGTGCGGAGCCAATGCACGCCCGTTCGGACGAGCTGGCGCCCGATGCCGCGGCGCTGATGCGAGGGCGACACGGCCAGAGGCGCCAAGGCTACCGACAGCAGAGATTCGTCTGCGGTTTCAATCAGTGTTCGACTGAAAAGAATGTGGCCAACCACCTGACCATCTTCGTCGGCGACGAAGGACGCGAGCACGGCGCCTTCGGCTCGCAGACCCTCCACAAGGTCTGCCTCTGCCGTGCGCCCAAAAGCGGCTTCATTTACGGCACGCACGGCGCCGATGTCGTCGGCAGTTTCCCGACGAACAACGACGTCTTGAGTTTGCATCGAAAAAGCTTAGCTCCAAGCGCTGGTCGTTGGAATCACTCGTTCTAACGCCGCAGTGTTTACCGACGGTCTGACTTCATTCGGACCCATCGGCGCGCGCGATATCGATCGTCCGTTCCTCGTCGTGCCCCGACACTCTGACCCTCCAGGGATTGCAGCAGACCTCACAGTCCTGAATGAAGGTGCCGGTCACGTCGGACTCGACGTAGATTTCGACCTCTTCGCCGCAGTACGGACACACGACCACGAGCGGATCGGCCATCGCGAGATGGTATCGCCGTCTGCGACGGCCGAGGCGGTTCTTGTGGCACAATTTGGTTCAATGCCAGCCGCTGCGGGCGTGAGGGGCTTCACGCGCTGCAATTCGTTGACGCCCATCAGCTGCGCCATGACC
>DATBBP010000069.1:0-11515 GCA_036270935.1 Gemmatimonadaceae bacterium | reverse complement strand
TTCCGGCGAACACGCATCTGCTCCGCGGGCTTGGCTTCATCAACAACACCGATGCCTTCCTGCTCGGTGACACGTCAACGGTGCTGCGCGTGAACGTGACAACGGGCGCGGTGACGGCGTTAGGTGCGGCGAACGGCATTCCGCAAACCCAGTCGGACCCGACGACCAACACGCTCGTCATCTATCTGTTCACCCGCGCCAAGTTCGCGCCGGACGATCCGAACGTCGGATGGATCATTGGCACCATCGTGCGTCGCGTGCCCGGGCAACCGGACGTACGCCGCGGCATCATCCTCATCACGCGCGATGGTGGGCAGACCTTCACTCGTCAGGCAGTGAGCAATGCACCCGAGAATGGACTCGGGTTTAATGAATTGCGCGACATTTTCGTGCTCGACAAGAACTTCGCAGTCGTGGTTGGCGACGCGGGCTTCATTGCAGCGCGGAAGTCCGATACGCAGAACTTCGCCACGCTGTGCTCGTTCACGGCCCAGTAAGAGCAACGCGCCAATGAAATTTCAACGATCCACACAACACACGCGCGCTGCTCGGTGGCTCGCGCTCGTCCTCGCGCTGGCGATGACCGCTGTCGTACCGAAGGCCTCATCAGCGCAGCAAGTGCCGGGCGGCGACTTCGACATCTGCGATTACTGCGGTTCGCTCGTCGCGAACACGATGCACCTCGTGGGTCGGCCGGGATTCGGCACGAACCTAGGTCAGTTCGTGCTCATCAATGCGGCGAACGACGCCCAGGACGTCGATCATGATGGATGGACGGCTGGTGTGAACTTCACGCACCTCTACATCCAACAAGTCACCGACTTCGTTAACCCAGCGCTCCCGTCGAATACGATCGCCGCGAGCAACTTCATCCTCGGCGAGTTTCTGAATCCGCTCAACAACGGATTTCAGAACTCCGTCAGCGTGTCGGTCAATATTCCCATCGGAACGCCGGCGGGCACATATCGCGGCCGCGTGACGATCGCTGACTCCGTGCTCACGCCAGGGCTGAACCCCGACGGTGAGCAGCTGCGGCTCGACTTCTTCTACGTCGAAGTCGAGGTCCTTCCGGTACCCTCGGCCCAGCTGCTGCAGGGCGACACCGCCGCCAAGCTCGATTCGCTCGTGATGCGCGGACGCGCCGGCCAGCGCACGAGCGGCGTTGCACGCATTGCCAACACTGGTAATACGCCACTGACGAACGTCACGCTCTCCGTCTCCGATCTGCGATTGGAGAGCGCGGTCAACATCATCATTCCCACATCGCGCATCACCGTCCAGCCGCCAAGCTTCTCGTCGATCGCGATGAGCGATACCGTGCGCGCGACGATTACGGTCGACATACCAAACGGAATTCTCGGCGGACGCTATCGGGGAACGCTCACGATGCAGTCGGCCGAGGCACCGCCGATTGTTGTTCCAGTCGTGCTCATCGTCACCAGCACACGCGGAATTCTCTTCGAGAACAACCCAGTTCGCAACGCGAATGGCGTCGCTCGCATCGCGTTCAATGGCGATCCGGGAACGGACTACGAAGTCGCCATCTTCGACATGAACGGCTTGGTGGTGTTCGTCGTGAAGGGCACCGTATTCCCAGGTCTAACAAGCACCGGCGCGATGGGCACGGCGGCACAGCCTGGAGTCGGCGCCGACTTCGCGGTCGCCGTCACGTGGCCGCTGATCAACGACCGCGGTGAAGCGGTCGCGAGTGGTACCTATCTCGTGGTCGTCCAATCCATCGTCAACGGCCAACGGCAGCTCGCCCGCGACAAGCTCATCGTCATCCGGTAAGAGGACGTCGTCAGAATGTTACGTGCATCTTGTTACTCTTTGCTCCTTGCACTGGCGTCCTCCGCTGCGCTCGCGCAGACGGCGACCACAGGCCAGAAGCCAATTAGCATCGCCGGTGGAGACGCGGACAATGGCATCTACGCCGCGACGATTCTCTCTATGGGTATCACGCCTCGCGCGGTGGCACTCGGCGAGGCCATGGGTGCCATCGAGGGCGATCCGGGCTCGATGTGGTACAACGCCGCGGGCCTCGCACGCATCAAAACGAACTCGTTCATGGTGACTGCTCGCCAAGGCTTTGCCGACACGCAGCTCGGTGGGGCGACCGTCACGTTTCCGACCGATATCGGAACGTTTGCCATTGCCGCGCGCGGGGTGAACGAGGGGACCATCACGCAATCGTCGAATTACATCCTTGGACCGAGCTGTCGCGCGTATCAGTTCAATTTGGAGGGAGGCGGCGCGCTACAGCTCGCGACGCACTTCATGATTGGCGGGAGTCTGTTCTACGCGCAACAATCGTTATGCAATCAGGGCGCGGCGACAATCGGGTTGAACGCCGGCATCCTCATGCCTTCGATCATTTGGGACCGCCTTGCTCTTGGCGGCGGTCTTCGCAACTGGGGAACGCGCGTGACGTTCGACTCGCTCAGCTCCAGTCCGCCCTTGTATGGCTATGTCTCGGCCGCAGTCGATCTACTGCAGCACAGCAACCTGATGCAGACGCCGGTGCTGTTTGGCGGTCGCTCGATCATCGTCGATGCGAAGTTCGTCGGTCAGGTCAACTTCCCCTATAAGAACGAGATCTTTCCGGCGGCCGGCCTCGAGGCAACGATCAACGGCCTCATTATCGGACGCATCGGCTATCAATGGGGCGATGACAATCGCGCCGGTCTTTCACTTGGCGCCGGGATCAACGTCGGTCAGTTCCGTCTCGAGTACGCCTTCCGGAACCGGCAGAACGCGGGTGCGCCGTTCTTCAGCTACGACCCCATTGGCGACGAGCAGCACGTGAGTGCCACGTTGTTCTTCGGCGGCCCGCAGTCGAATCAGCCCGTGGTGCCGGTGATCATCAATCAGCCGATCGATACCGCGGCGATCAATGCGGCAGTACGCGATGCGGTGCAGCGTGAGCTCGCGGGCCTGCGTCCGCTTCTCGACAGCCTGCGCAACGCTCGTGTCGAAGTCCAGAAGATCGATTCGTCGGCACTGGTGTCGCGTTACGTGGTCCCGATTCATTTCGACTTCGACTCGTCCGTGGTCCGCGAGGCCGACTTGGCGACACTCGGCCAGGTCGCGGAAGTGATCCGACGGGTCTATCCGAACGCACTTGTGACGATCGAAGGCTTCGCGGATCCGGCCGGCAATCGCGAGTACAACATGCGGCTCTCGCGTCGTCGCGCCGAGGCAGTGAAGGCGGTCATGGTCTCGCGCTTCAATCTGCCGTCGGCTCAGTTCCGCACGATCGGCTATGGCGAGCAGTTCGAGCGACAGGTGGCGCCGGGAGCGCGTCGCTCGGATCCAGGGGCTGAGGAGAATCGCCGCGTCACGTTCACGATCGACGCAACACGGCACTTCTGATGTAGGACGAAGGAGCATTGCCCGGCGCAGCAGCGCCGGCGAACACCAATGCGGGGCGAGACGTTACGCGTCTCGTCCCGCGTCGTAATTGTCGTATGCGAGTGCGTTTGCGGCGTTTGGTCGTGCTCGGTTAAGATTCGCTCTCGAAACAACCTCCAGACTTCAGGGAGAATTCGGTGCAGATATCGGTAGTAGGGACCGGCTACGTCGGCCTCGTCGTCGGCGCGTGTCTGGCTGAAACTGGAAACACCGTCTGGTGCGCTGACGTCGATCAGACGAAGATCGACGGGTTGAAGCAGAACGTCATTCCGATCTACGAGCCTGGCCTCGACGCGCTCGTCGAGCGAAACCAGAAGGCCGGCCGTCTGAACTTCACCACAGACGTCAGCGATTCGATCCGGCGCAGCGACGTTGTCTTCATCGCTGTTGGTACGCCGCCTGACGAGGATGGCTCCGCGGACCTGCGTCATGTGCTCGCCGTCGCCGAGGCAATCGGGAAGAGCATGAAGCGCGAGATGGTGATCGTCACGAAATCCACGGTTCCGGTGGGGACGGCCGCGAAAGTGGCAGAGTGTGTTGGCCGCTCGGCGCAGCATCCCTTTCATATGTGCAGCAACCCCGAGTTCCTGAAGGAAGGCGCCGCCGTCGACGACTTCATGTATCCTGACCGCGTCGTCCTCGGCGTGGACAGCGATCATGCGCGCAGCGTCATGGCCGAGCTGTATGCGCCGTTCGTGCGCACGGGAAAGCCGATCATCTTCATGGATATTGCGTCCGCCGAGATGACCAAGTACGCGGCGAACGCGATGCTCGCGACTCGCATTTCGTTCATGAACGAGGTCGCGAATCTGTGCGAGCGAGTCGGTGCCAACGTCGATCTCGTGCGAAAGGGTATTGGGAGCGATTCGCGCATCGGCCCAGCGTTCTTGTTCCCGGGCCCGGGCTATGGCGGATCCTGTTTCCCGAAGGACGTGAAGGCACTCGTTAGGACGGCGCGCGACAACGGCGCGTGTCTGCGGGTGCTCGAAGCCGTGGAGACGGTCAACGACGACCAGAAACACCGGCTCTTCCAGAAGCTTCAACAGGCGCTTGGCTCCGAGCTCCGCGGATCGCGGGTCGCCGTCTGGGGATTGGCGTTCAAGCCCAACACCGACGACATGCGCGAAGCACCCGCGATCACGCTCATTGAGGATCTACTCAATGCGGGCGCCGAGGTGGCGGCGCACGACCCGGTCGCCATGCCGGAGGCGAGACGCCGCATCGGGGACCGCGTGACGTTCGCCGAAACGAATTACGACGCGCTCAACGGCGCGGACGCATTGGCGATCGTCACCGACTGGAACGAATACCGACACCCCGACTTCGGTCGCATCAAGAGCGCGTTGCGCCATGCGGTGATCGTCGACGGTCGAAACCTCTACGGCACGACGAAGATGGCAGAGCTCGGATTCAAATACTATTCGATTGGGCGGGGAGGAGCGGCATGAGAGTTCTCATAACCGGCGCTGCTGGTTTCCTCGGCTCACATCTCACGGATCGCTTCCTCCGCGATGGACATTCGGTCGTCGGTCTCGATAATTTCATCACCGGCAGCCCGGACAACATTGCGCATCTCACGGGAAACGATCGCTTTCAGCTCGTAAGGCACAACATCTCCGAGTACACATATATCGCCGGTCCGCTGGATGGAGTCCTCCATTTTGCGTCGCCGGCGAGCCCAATCGACTACCTCGAGCTGCCGATTCAGACGCTCAAGGTTGGTTCGCTCGGAACGCACAACGCGCTTGGTATCGCGAAGGCAAAGAAAGCGAGGTTCTTCCTTGCTTCGACCTCCGAAGTGTATGGCGACCCGCTCGAACATCCTCAGAAAGAGAGCTACTGGGGGAATGTGAACCCTATTGGCCCGCGGGGCGTGTACGACGAAGCCAAGCGCTTCTCCGAAGCGATTACGATGGCGTACCATCGCTACCATCAGCTCGACACTCGCATCGTTCGCATCTTCAATACGTATGGTCCGCGGATGCGGCCGCGCGATGGGCGCGTCGTTTCGAACTTCATCGTTCAGGCGCTGAACGGCGAGGACCTAACGATCTATGGCGACGGCTCGCAGACGCGGAGCTTCTGCTACGTCGATGACGAGGTGGACGGCATCTATCGGCTGTTCATGAACGGCGACGAGAAGCCGACGAACATCGGCAATCCAACGGAGTTCACTGTCAAGCAGCTGGCGGACATGGTCGTCGAACTGACCGGAACGCGAGCCAGGGTTATTGCCGAGCCGCTGCCGCAGGACGATCCCAAGGTGCGCAAGCCGGACATAACGCGAGCGCGAACAATGCTCGGCTGGGAGCCGAAGGTCCCATTGCGAGAAGGGCTCGTTCGAACCATCGAATACTTCCGCGGGTTGCTTGGCACCGAGCGCATGGCGCCTCGGTCGCCGCTCTCCGCACGGAGCCCTGTTGGAAGCGTCGTCTGATCTTCTCTCGCTCGCGAAAGAGCGCTTCGCCGTCCGCGACTATCACGGCGCGGCACTCCTTCTTACTTCTCTCACACAGGAAGGGCCGGCCTTTGCCGACGCCCTGAATCTGCTCGGCCTCTCGCTCGCCATGGTGGATCGTGCCAATGACGCAATCGGCGCTTTCGACCAGGCGCTTCGAGTCAATCCACGCTATGTCGAGGCGTATCTCAATCGTGCCGTCGTCCTCAACCATCTTGGGCGCGAGCATGAAGCGCAAACCTCGATGGCGCGCGCCGCGGAGCTAGGAGCGACGGATGAAAGCGGCTATCCAGCCGTCGTGGCGAACAAGCTGGCGAACGCGCACCTCTCACTAGGCCACGACTATCGCGAGGCCGGAAACCTCGAGCGCGCGATCGAACAATACCGTCGAGCGCTGGAGTTGCGGCCCCATTTTAATGACCTCCGGCTTGCGTTGGGGCGGGCGCTGGTCGAGGACGGTCGGTTCGAGGAGGCGGGCATCGTCCTTGACGATGTATTGCAAGACAGACCTTCCTGGCTGCACGCCATGCTACTCCGAGGCTTAGCCGCTTATCTTCAGGGCGATCTTGACGCAGCGGGAACAATTTGGACTGAAGCCTCCAAGCGGCACCCGGAGGAGCCGCGGCTGGAGATCTACCGAAGCATGCTCGCGCGTCGCCGGAAGGAGTTGGGCGAAGCATGAGCGCAACTCTCGCCTTTCCTCCGGGTAGTAGCTGAGATATGGTCGAACGCATATGGAGATACACAGCGGCAGTTCTGCTCTTGATCGTAGCCGCTGCGTGTCATCCTGATTTTCAGCTAAAGAAGTACACCAAGAACGAGGACCTCTTCAAAGCAGGTCTGCGAGAGTTCGACCGTCACAAGTGGGATAATGCGATCGCGGCCTTCGAGAAGTTGACGTTGGATCTGCCCGCTCGCGATTCGCTCTTGCCGCGCTCGTACTGGTACCTCGCCACGGCTCACGAGAGGCAGGGAGAACATCTTCTTGCCGCGCAGAGCTATTCGAAGCTGGTCGAGAGCT
Source organism: Gemmatimonadaceae bacterium (assembly GCA_036270935.1). GTDB lineage: Bacteria > Gemmatimonadota > Gemmatimonadetes > Gemmatimonadales > Gemmatimonadaceae > AG2. Next base: position 4,625 of record DATBBP010000069.1, on the reverse strand, counting down.
TCCCGGACGACAGCCTGGCCGACGATGCCGCGCTCGAGGCTGCTCGCAGCTATTGGAAGATGTGGCGCAAGCCACAACTCGATCCGACCTATGGCGAGACGGCGCTCGCGACCTATAACACCCTGCTCGGGCTCTATCCAACCTCGCCGCTCGTACCCGTCGCGCAGAAGGAACTTGCAGAGCTCGAGAACTGGTTTGCTATCAAGAACTACGAAGCCGGCCTGTTCTACTTCCGTCGCAAGGCATTCGACTCTGCCATCCTGTATTTCAAGGATGTCCTCCAGCGCTGGCCCGATTCACCCACGGCGCGGTTGACCTCGATGAAGCTCGTCGAGTCGTACAAGGCGATCCGCTATCGTGAAGACGCGTCGGATCTGTGCACGCAGCTGCGGAAGAAGTACGCGAACGATACCGGCGTTAGGGAGGTCTGCACCGGCATTCCGGACGCCCCGGCACAGCCGACGACCTCCGCCGTGCCCTGAGCGGTGCGGCTCGGGATCTTCGGCGGCAGCTTTGATCCTCCGCACATCGGACATCTGCTTGTTGCCGTCGACGCATACGAGTCACTGTCGCTCGACAAGCTCTTCTTCGTCCCTGCAGCCGTGCAGCCACTCAAGGTCGGCATGTCATCGGCGGCGGCACATCAGCGACTTGCGATGGTAAGACTGCTCGTCGGAGCGGATCAGCGGTTTGCCGTGGATTCGGTCGAAATTGACAGAGCCGGTTTATCTTACACAGTCGACACATTGGAGACATTCGCCCAACGGTTCCCCAACGCCGAGCGCTTTTTCCTCATTGGCGAGGATGCGATGACGGCTTTTGGAGCGTGGCGGGACCCGGAGCAGATTCTGAAGCTCGCGAAGCTGGCGATTCTGCGAAGACAGGGAAGCGGAGCGGAGGGCGGACACGGGAAGCTGGGCATTGCGGCCGACCCTGGAGTGAGCCTACCGGCCGGAACGATCGCCTTGCCGACGCGTCTGGTAGACGTGTCATCGACGGAGATTCGCGAGCGGATTCGAAAGGGCAAATCGATTCATGGCTTCGTGCCGGAATCCGTCGCCGCATTCATCGAGACAGAGCGGTTGTACCGATAGAGGATAGCATGATCAAGGGACTCATCAGCGCGGTGTTGGGGACGCGCCATGATCGCGAGCGGCGAAAAATTCAGCCGATCGTCGACGAGGTCAACGAGGAATACGCACGGCTGCACGACGTTTCCGAAGAGGAGCTGCGCGGCCAGACGGAAAAGCTGCGCGGCATCATTCGCGAGCGAACGGGCGAGCTCGAAGCGCGCGTCGCGGCGCTTCGCGAACAAAAGCGGGCCGCCGCTGATCCAGCCGAGCGCGAGAGGATCGACGCCGAGCTGAGTGGTTCCGATGGCCGAGGTGGCGCCGAGGGCGACCTTCGTCGTGAGATCAGCGAAGTGCTCGACGAGATTCTCCCCGAGGCGTTCGCAACCGTCCGCGAGGCATGTCGCCGTCTGCTCGGCACGAAAGTCATGGTTACCGGGCACGAGCTCACGTGGGACATGGTGCCATACGACGTGCAGCTCATGGGTGGCATCGAGCTCCACCTCGGAAAGATCGCGGAGATGGCGACGGGCGAAGGCAAAACGCTCGTCGCGACGTTGCCGCTCTATCTCAATGCGTTACCGGGCAAAGGCTCACACCTGGTCACGGTGAACTCGTATCTCGCACGCCGCGACGCGCAGTGGATGGGACACGTCTACACGTACCTCGGCCTAACGGTCGGGTGCATCGACGATACGGAGCCGGGCACGCCGGAGCGCCGCGAAGCGTATTTCAACGACATCACCTACGGCACGAACAACGAGTTCGGCTTCGATTATCTGCGCGACAACATGGTCGTGTCGCTGGACCAGCGTGTCCAACGGCCCCATACCTTCGCGATCGTCGACGAGGTGGACTCCGTTTTGATCGACGAGGCTCGAACACCGTTGATCATCTCGGGACCGGTCGGGAACGACAATGACCCGCTGTTCTTCCAGTTCAATGGGTCGGTCGAGCGGCTCGTTAGGCGGCAGACGGAGCTCGTGAACACGCTCGTCGGCGAGGCGGAGCGCGATATCGAGAAGGGTGATACCGCCAGCGGCGCTCTCAAGATGTACAAGGCGCAGCTCGGCAGCCCGAAGAACAAGCGGCTCTTCAAGCTCTTACAGGAGTCCGGCAACAAGACGCTCGTGCAGAAGATGGAGCTCGACCACATCGCCGATCGCCGGTTGCCGGCGAGCAAGCAGCAGTTCCGCAACACGGAAGACGACTTGCTCTACGTGCTCGACGAGAAGGGGCACCAGGTGCACCTCACCGATCGGGGAGTCGATTTCATGTCGCCCGGCGATCACGAGGCGTTCGTGCTGCCGGACATCTCGCTCGAGACGCACCACGTCGATCACGACTCGTCGCTCACACCGGAACAACGCATCGAGGAGCGGCGGAAGCTCGAGGCAGAGTACGCGCAGAAGAGTGAGCGTTTACACATCGTCCACCAGCTGCTGCGCGCGCATGCGCTCTACGAGAAGGACGTGAATTACGTCGTGCAGGAGGGCGAAGTCCTGATCGTCGACGAGTTCACTGGACGTACGATGCCGGGGCGGCGGTGGTCCGAAGGTCTGCATCAGGCGGTGGAAGCAAAGGAAGGCGTCAATGTGAAGGGTGAGACGCAGACCATGGCGACCATCACGATCCAGAACTACTTCCGGATGTACGATAAGCTCGCTGGGATGACGGGCACCGCCGAGACGGAGGAGAACGAGTTCTTCCAGATTTACAAGCTCGAAGTCGCGGTCATTCCGACCAACCGGCCGATGGTTCGCGATGATCGCCACGATTGGGTCTACAAGACGCGCCGCGAGAAGTACAACGCGATTCTCGAGGAGACGCGCCGGCTGCACGGACTCACTTATCCGGTGCTCATCGGCACCACCAGCGTCGACGCCTCAGAGACACTGGCGCGCATGTTCCAGCGCGCAGGCCTCAAACACAACGTCCTCAACGCGAAGTACCACCAGCGTGAGGCCGAGATCGTCGCCGGTGCCGGTCAGCCGGGAGCGATTACGATTGCGACGAACATGGCCGGCCGCGGAACCGACATCAAACTCGGACCGGGCGTCACCGAGGCAAAACCATCCAAGGTCAAGGATCCAGAAGGCAAGGAAGTGGAGATCACGGAAGACGGTGGTCTGCACATCATTGGTTCGGAGCGACATGAGTCGCGGCGCATCGATCGACAGTTGCGCGGCCGATCAGGACGCCAGGGTGATCCGGGTGCGTCGCAGTTCTTTCTGTCGCTCGAAGATGACTTGATGCGGATCTTCGGCTCCGAGCGCATCGCCCGTCTCATGGATCGTCTCGGCGCGCAGGAGGGCGAGGTGCTGACCCACCCGCTCATCACTCGGTCGATCGAGCAGGCGCAGAAGCGCGTCGAGCTGCAGAACTTCCAGGCCCGTAAGCGGCTCCTCGAGTATGACGATGTCATGAACCAGCAGCGAGAGGTGATCTATTCGCTGCGCAGCTTCGCGCTCGAGGGCGGGGAAGAGCCCAAGGGCGAGGCGCTGAAGATGATCGACAAGGCGGTCACACAGCGGGTCGACACTGCCCTTGCCGAATACGAAAACGCCGCCGAGTGGGACTTGCCGTTCCTCGAGCAAGACTTGCTCATGCACTACCTGGTCCGCGTGCCGGAGTTCGAGAATCCCGACCGGCGGCCAACGAGTTTAGAGGACGCTCAAGAAGTCACGCGCGTCGCCGCGCGGAAAGCGTTCGTCGACAAGCTCGCAAGTCTGGATCAGACGAAGGACGAGGCCGGCAAAGGCTACGGTGACCGACTCCTCTCGCTCGTTATGCTCAACGTGCTGGACGAGAAGTGGAAGGATCACCTCTACGACCTCGATCAGCTCCGCAATTCGATCCACTACCGCTCGTGGGGTCAGCAGGATCCGCTCATCGAGTACAAGCGCGAAGCGTACTCGATGTTCGTCGATCTCATGAATGACATCTACAACACCTTCACCGAGCGCTTCCTGAAAGTGCAGTTGATGTTCGAGCCGGCTGTCCCCGACCTCATTGCGCAGCGCAACGGCGCGGCCGATGGCGGGAAGCCGAAAAAACGTTACAACGCGCTCGGCATCCTCGAGGACATTCCCGACGAGACGGTCGAAAGCACGAACGGCGATGGAAACGGCAAGGGGCCGGACGAGGTAATGGATATCGCCGCCGACGAGCCACCGAAGCCGGACGTAATCACCCGCCGCGATCCACTCATCGTCGGTGCGGGGCGCACGCGGTCGCTGAATTCCTCGCCCGTGCCCGCCAACGTCGATTGGTCGAATGTGGGACGCAACGACCCGTGTCCCTGCGGATCAGGAAAGAAGTTCAAGAAGTGCCACGGCGCCACACTTTGATGACGCTCTCCGCGGGAGCGCGTGATATCGATCAGCACTTGCACGACATCGTGATCGAGATCACGCGCAACTTTCCGCGGAGGATGCATCTATGGCTGGTCAGGTCGGTGCGAAAACATTAACTATTCGGGAGCTGCCTCGATCCGAACGCCCGCGCGAGCGTCTGATCGATTTGGGGGCGCAAGCACTGAGCTCCGCGGAGCTC
>DATBBP010000068.1:0-3950 GCA_036270935.1 Gemmatimonadaceae bacterium | reverse complement strand
GCGTGCGAGCTCGAGCACGTCCCGCTTTGTCGCTCGAGCCATGTTGCCGACGAGCGGCCGGCCGACGGCCTCAGTCGGACCCGGATCCTGTCGTTGATTGCTTGGCACGGGCGGAACTTATCGGTCCGTCTGCACAAGTGTCAAAGGATTCGTGCTCGACCTGCACTCTTCGCCGTCAATTTGGGTGTTGGCTTGGTTGCGCGTTGCCCGCTCGTAATGCAATTGCTGCAAGCCGAGCAATTCCGAGGAATGGAAGCTGAAGCGGCCATCCAGCGGCCCTAGATCTTAGGGCACATCGCTTGCCGCCAACCACGCGTCGATTGCAGATGCACGTTCGATCACCGGAGGTGGAGAATGAAGGTCCAGGATGTAATGACCAGAGAGCCGTCGTGCGTGACGCCCGGAGCCTCAATCCGTGAGGCCGCGCAGCTCATGCAGCGCGAGGACATCGGCATCGTCCCCGTCGTCGACGACAAGGGATCCAACCGCCTCGTGGGCGTGGTGACGGATCGGGACATCGCGATTCGCGTTGTCGCGCAGGGGCGCGACGCCGATTTACGCGTGAGCGAGATCATGAGCACGAGCCGCCTCGCTACATGCAACGTCGACGACGACATCAGCGAAGTCATGGAAGCCATGGCGAGCGAACAGGTGCGCCGGATTCCGATCATCGATGATCGCGGCACGCTCGTAGGAATCGTCGCCCAGGCCGACGTTGTTCGGAAGGCACGCGACGCGGACCGTGCAGAGCGCACGGTCCAACAGATCTCCGAGCCGACCGGCAAGCACAAACAATAAGTGGTTGGGGGCGGGGCCGCGTGCTCACTATAATTCCCCGCATGTCGAGCCCCGCCCCCACATCAACAACCAGCAAGGCCACCACTCCAACGGTCTGCCCCGCGTGCCAATCGCCGGCATCGGGGAAGTTCTGCTCGAACTGCGGCGCACCGCTCGCTGGCGCTGAGTGCGTCGCGTGCGGCACGTCGCTCACGCCCGGCGCCAAATTTTGTCATCGCTGCGGCACGCCGACCGACGCGAAGGCCGACGCGCGCGCGCTTGCGGTGAGCGGCGATCGGGGGTTTGGCTCCGCGCTGCCCTGGGCCGTTGCTGCGATCGCTCTGGTCGCGCTCATCGCGCTCGTGGCGGGCCAGAGATTCTCGCGCGCGAATGCATCCATCGCCTCTGTTCCTCCTGACTTGCCCGCCGCGGCGCAAACCGCTGGCGCACCACCCGACATCAGCCAGATGTCTCCCGAGGAGCGTGCGGAACGGCTCTACGATCGCGTGATGGCACTCAACGAACGTGGCCGCGACGACAGTGTGCGCTTCTTCGCGCCCATGGCGATGCAGGCCTACACGATGCTGGGTCAGCTCAACGCCGATCAGCGCTATGATCTCGGGCGAATTGCCGCCGTCTCCGGGGACCAGGAAACCGCGAAGACGCAAGCCGATAGTATTCTCTCAACTCAGCCTCAGCACCTGCTCGGCCTTCTTCTCGCGGCAGACGCCGCGGGACTTCGCAACGACAAGGCTGCACAAACCGCCTATCTCCGCCGTTTCGCGGCCGCCGAGCCGGCCGAGCGCGCAAAGCGGTTGCCCGAGTACCAACAGCACGTCGCCGAGATCGACGCTCGCCTCGCGAAGATTCGCGCGCGGTGAGCTCTTGCAAACCCTAACGAGCAACGTTGTGACCGATACACGCACGATTCACGTCGCCCACAGCCCCGACTCCGACGACGCGTTCATGTTCTACGCCCTCGCCCAGGGAAAGGTCGAGACCAACGGGCTCCGCTACGTCCACGAACTGCAGGATATAGAAACACTCAACCAGCGCGCGTTGCGCGGCGAGCTCGAGGTGACCGCGGTCTCCATCCACGCCTACGCGTACCTCGCGGACACCTACGCCCTGTTACCACACGGCGCCTCGATGGGCGATCAGTACGGCCCACGACTCGTCGCTCGGCAACCCATGTCGCGAGACGATATTCGAGGCAAGCGCATCGCGATCCCCGGGCCGCTTACGAGCGCCTACCTTGCGCTCCGCCTGTATGAGCCGGATTTCACCCCGGTGCCGACGCCCTTCGATGAGATCGAGGCCGCGGTTGAGCGCGGCGACGTCGATCTCGGCCTTCTCATTCACGAGGGCCAGCTCACCTTCGGCGACCGCGGCCTGCACCTCGTTGCGGACATGGGCGAATGGTGGTTTTCCGAAACCGGCCTACCGCTGCCGCTCGGAGGCAACGTCGTGAGAAAGGATCTTGGCGAGGCGCTCACGCGCGACATTTCGCGCCACCTGCGTGCCAGCATAGCGTATGGCCTGGAGCATCGCTCGGGAGCTCTCGATCACGCGATGCAGTACGCGCGGGGCCTCGAGCGTAGCCGAGCGGACACCTTCGTCGGCATGTACGTGAACGATTGGACGCTCGATTACGGCGAGCGCGGTCGAGAAGCCGTGCGACGATTTCTCCAGCGCGGCCACGACGCCGGCTTTATCCAGAGAGCTGTCAACGTCGAGTTCATAGGCGATTAGATCGCTGAGAGCGCTCGACTTCGATAGCGTTACGGCTCGGCGGAACATGCGTCTCAAGAGCGTTGGAACGGGCGCCGGCGCCCGCACTCCCTTGTCTTTTTATGCAGCTGGTCCCGATGATCGATCAGAGCGCCACCACCGCCTCCGTCTTTGCCGATCGCCCAGATGAGCGATCGCGGCCGGTCAACCGCTCCGTCGACATGCCGATGCGGCGCGTCCTCGTCGTCGATGACGAAGAAGGCATCCGTCGTGCGATCGGCAAGTTTCTCAAGACCCGGGGCTTCGAGGTGGTGACCGCGGAGTCTGGAGACGAAGCCCTGATGCAGCTCGGCCAGCAGGGCTTCGTCTTGATGCTCTGCGACATTCGCATGCCCGGGCTTTCGGGCGTCGACGTCGTACCGCGCGCGCTGCAGCTCGACAGCGAGCTCGCGATCATGATGCTCACCGCTGTGAATGATGCTCCCACGGCAACCGAGTCTCTCTCCCAGGGCGCCATGGACTATCTCATGAAGCCCGTGGAGCTTGCCGATCTGGAGGTCGCCATCGAGCGCGCCCTCCACAAGCGCGCGCTGCTCATCGAGCAACGTCGCGTCGAGCGAATGATCCGCGAGGAGGTGGCGCAGCGAACCGAAGAGCTCGAGCGGGAGAAGGAGGCGCTGCGCAATCTCACGGTCAGTGTCGCCGAAACGCTGATCAATGCGATGGAGGTGAAGGACGTGTATCTCCGCGGCCATTCGCAGCGCGTCGCTGAGCTGGCTGCTTCGATCGCCGAGGATTTGGGCATGTCGCCAGACGCTGTCGAGCAAGTGAGGCTCGCCGGCCGGCTTCACGATGTTGGGAAGATCGGTACTCGTGAGGCGGTGCTCAACAAACCCGGCGCACTCACGCCGGAAGAGTTCGATCACGTCAAAGAGCACGTCCGCATTGGTATGGAAATCCTGGCACCGCTCAAGCATTTGGGTGAAGCACTCACGTTCGTTCAGGATCACCACGAGCACTGGGACGGTTCGGGATATCCGCGTAGCATCGACGCCGAGCGGATTTCTTTAGGGGGCCGTATCCTTGCCGCGGCCGACGCATTCGACGCGCTCACCTCGAAGCGGGCCTACCGGGAACCTATGCAGCCGCAGGAGACGATCGAGTTTCTGCGGGCGCACGTCGGACGGCTGCTCGATCCCGAGGTTTACGAAGCGCTTCGCCGCGTCGTCTCGCGCCGAAAGACCCTCACTTTCATCGATCCCTAAGACGTCACCGCTGGTTAACGGGTACCGAGCCTCGTGATCGCTGAAACGGCCTAACGTTTCAGCACTGGTTAGCCATGTCTCGATCGTCTACCCGGACTCCATGCGGACTTCAGCTGGCGGTCTCGCCGACGCACTTCACAAGGCAACAATCTGACCTGGTGCGTGAAGGCCTCGATG
>DATBBP010000067.1:0-1748 GCA_036270935.1 Gemmatimonadaceae bacterium | reverse complement strand
TCGCTGGCGGCGACGGTACTCGGGAACGTGAACGGCTTGCAGATTCCGAGCGAACGCCTGGACCTGTACTAAAAGCGTCGCTATCGACACGGAAGCCACAACGGACACAAGGGTTCTGACCGGACGGATTGTTCTTCTGGGTCCCGGGTGTCCCTGGCGTTGGATTGACGTTCGATGATCCCACGATACACACACCCCGACATGGGGCGGATCTGGAGCGACCAGCGACGGTACGAAACCTGGTTGCGAGTGGAAACCGCCGCCGCTGAAGCTATGGCGGCCGCCGGCATCGTACCCTCCGAGGCGGCGCGCGACATCCGCGAGCGGGGAGCCTTCGACATCTCGCGCATCGAAGAGATCGAGCAGGTCACTCAGCACGACGTCATCGCGTTCACCACGGCCGTCGCCGAGAAGGTCGGGCCCTCCGCGCGCTGGCTGCATTTCGGCATGACCTCGTCGGACGTGATCGATACCGCGCAGGCGCTCCAGATGCGCGAGGCATGCGACGTGCTGCTGAAGGATCTCGACGGGTTGTCCGAGGCCATCCGGGCTCGCGCATTCGAGCACCGGCGCACGCCGATGATCGGGCGGACGCACGGTGTTCATGCCGAGCCGATGACGTTCGGGCTGAAGCTGGCCCTCTGGTCTGCCGAAATCGCCCGCGACATCGAGCGGCTGGATCGAGCACGGGCGGTCGTCAGCGTTGGCAAGCTATCGGGCGCTGTCGGAACCTTCGGGCACCTTCCGCCTCAGATCGAAGAAGACGTGTGCCGGCATCTCGGGCTTCAGCCGGCGCCAGTTGCCTCGCAGGTCATTCAGCGCGATCGGCATGCGGAGTTGCTCTCGGCGATTGCCATCACCGGCGCGTCGCTCGAGAAATTCGCGCTGGAAATCCGCGGCTTGCAGAAAACGGAAATCGGCGAGGTGGAAGAGCCGTTCGGTCGCGGGCAGAAGGGATCCTCGGCGATGCCGCACAAGCGCAACCCGATCGGCTCCGAGCAGATCGTGGGTCTGGCGCGGCTCCTTCGCGGCAATGCGCACGCCGCATTCGAGAACATCGCCCTCTGGCACGAACGGGACATCTCGCATTCGTCCGTCGAGCGGGTCATTCTGCCCGACAGCTGCATCGTCCTCGATCACATGCTCCGTCGCATGACCCGGATCGTTCGCGGGATGGTCGTGAACGTCGAGCGCATGCGAGAGAATCTGAATCGATCGCGTGGTGTCGTGTTTTCCGGGACCGTGCTGCTGGAGCTTGCGAGAAAAGGCGTGTTGCGGGAGCAGGCCTACGAGTGGGTTCAACGAAACGCGATGCGCTCTTTTGCGGAGCAGGTCGACTTCAAGCAGTTGCTGCTTGCCGATCCTGACATCGCTTCGGTATTGACCGTCGCCGAGATCGAGCGCGCGTTCGATGTCGACGAGCAGCTCCGGCATGTCGACTACATCTTCGATCGGGTGTTCAACAAAGAAACCGTGACCACGTAGAGGTATTCATGCGCGCGCGTGTGTTTGTCACTCTGAAGCCGTCGGTGTTCGATCCGCAGGGGCGGACGATTGTCGACGCGCTGCAGTCGCTCGGCTATCAGGACGTAGCTGATGTGCGACAGGGCAAGTACTTCGAGCTCGACCTGGCGACGACCGAGCGGACGCAGGCAGAGAAGCTCGCCGCCGACGTCGCGGACAAGGTTCTGGCCAACCCCGTGATCGAGAGCTATCGCATCGAGGTGGACTGAGTCATGAAATTCGGC
>DATBBP010000066.1:0-2986 GCA_036270935.1 Gemmatimonadaceae bacterium | reverse complement strand
CGGCGTGAAGCGCATCGCGTCGACCTCGACGCCTAACGCGTCGGCGCGGGCGCGAAGCGAATCGGGGACGGCGCTCATCGACATCGCATCGAAGCTCGTCTGACGCGTCGTCGCGTTCGAGAATCTTGCACCGCCCGGCCGGAAGTACATCTCGTTCACGTTCCACCTGAAGGTGTTCACCAGATTCTGAATCGTTGCGCCTGCCGCGAAAGGACCGAATTCCCACGCGGCGCCGACGTCGAGACCGACGCCGTGGCCGCGCTGCGGCATCCCATTGAGCGACGTGTCCGACTGAATGATCGGGAACTGCACGTTGAGCGCGAGCGGATTCACCTGGAGCTGCGAGCCTGCGTCCTCACCGATCAACAAGGCGTTGCCGACGATGTATTTCACCGTCGCGCCAATCGCGAGGTGCTGCGTCAGCGGACCAGCGCCGAAGTCGACCGACTGACCGAAGCTCGCCGCTGCCGAAGTCGTGACGGCGGCCTCGGTACGCGAGCCCTGGAAATTCATCGTACTCGGCGTGCCGGTGAGTCCAGCATTGCCGTAGAGCAGTACCTGCACGGCGTCCGGACTGAGCTTCCCGCGCTCGTATGCATTCGTCGCAAGCTGAACCGCGAATGGGCCGACGCTCAACGCGAACGAGCCTGCGCCCTCGGCGTCGAGCTTCTGGCCGCCCTGCGCCTGTACGCGCGAGAGCCAACTCGCAAGCACGGCGTTCGGCACGACGACCCCACTGTACTTCGCGAGATCGCCGAGCGAGATCGGATCCATCCCGGCCGCGCCACGTCCCGCGACACTGAATGACATGAACGGATTGTCGGGCATGCCGAGTCCCGCCCGATTCCAGTTCACGGCGTTGTAGCCGCGAGCGAGCGCGGTGTAATTGTCGCCTAACGCCAACGACGCCGCACTGGCGCTCACCAGCTGCGCCTGAACCGAAGTAGCGAGCGCGACGCAGACAGCAAGGGAGAACGCGGACCGGACGATTGCGAAAGGTAAGCGAGTCATGGCTCAGCTCTCCGTCGTGCTCAGGATGATCTGGAAGGTGCTCGTGACTTGGAGGGCCTGTGTCGGCGTCAACGTCACCGAGCCAGTCGGCGAGCTGACACTGCCCGACACCGACAGAGTGGCGTCGTGCCCAAAAAGCGACTTCAGTTCGGCGGCAGTGAGTGACACGTCAACGGTCTGATTCGCCGCAATCGTGAGTGGAATCGACTTGACGATCGACGGCGCGCTGCCAGGGATCGCGAACGTCGCCGTGAGCGTTCCCTGAACTCCGAACGGGCTCGCGATACTCAGGTGCAGCGTCCCACCCTGAACGCGATTGATCAGCGACTGGTCACTCACCGAGCTCAGGTCGACGCTGGTTTGCGCGGCGTTGATCGTCTGGTTGGAGATCTGAACCTGCGCCTGGCTGAGCGCGATCGGCGCTGGCTGAATGGCGACCGAGAAGCTCTGGCTCGTGTTGATCGTGACGGGGTCGCCCTGCGGCGAATTGAGCGTCAAGTAAACTTGGACGGGCTTGCTGCTCGTTATCGAAAGCCCTCCGCCAACGTTGAGCGGAAGCGGTCGCTGCAGCGTCGCGCCGTTCTTGCCGATGGCGACAGTGGATCCATCGACCGAATCGAGGGCGACGAGCGTCGTCCCGTTCATGACCCTGATGACGAAATAGCCGAATGGCGCACCGGCGGCGCTCGGCCGAATCGGATCGAACGAGAAGTTGTTGGTGATCGTGTAAGTGAAGCCACCGCTCACGATTGTCGCCGCAACGAGATCGGTGGGAAGCGTCACCGGTGTCGAGTCACTGATCGAGAACGCCGGCTTCGGCACCGTCGTGCCGTTGGCCGCCGCGCATGGGTTGCAAACCTGGCCGAGTGACCGGCTGACCGCCGCCGGCGCCGCGATGCTCAGCGCGAAAACAGGCTGTCCGCCCGACGTCGACACTGTAAGCTCCCCCGTCTTCGGCAGTAGTTCGCTCACGCTCACGCGCGTGCTGTCGCCCGGGATCACCCAGGTCTGGTCCCAGATCGGAAGCTTGGTCGGCACTTCACACGCGCTGACTGCGGAGAGCAAAACGATCGACAAGCGCGCGCTCATTCGCGCCGCCTGGGCAACGACTCGGTTGTGCATGAAAGGGCTCCGGATTGTTTCGAGAGGCACGCGGGCCTGGCCGGCACTCCGTAGATGGACGCAGCAGCAGGGGCACTGTCACCTCCAGCGGCCCTCGGACGAATGACCCCAGGCGGTTGAATCGAGAGGCTCACGTCGTCACGTTGCACCCATGCCGATTCGCCACGTATTCGCCTGTTTCGCACTCGCTCTTTTCGCCGTCACCCTCAACCCCCAGCGCTCGGCCCTCTACGCGCAGGATCCGCCGCCGGTGCGCAGGGAATTCCGCGCCGCGTGGGTGGCGACGGTCGGGAACATCGACTGGCCATCGCGTCCGGATCTCGACACGTGGTCGCAGCAAGGGGAGCTGCTCGCGATCCTGAACAAGGCCGTCGCGCTGCATCTCAACGCGATCATCTTCCAGATTCGTCCAGGGACGGACGCGCTGTACGATTCGCGTCTCGAGCCGTGGTCGGAGTATCTGACCGGACGTCAGGGCCGGCCGCCGGAGCCGGCGTGGGATCCGCTCGCCTTTGCCGTCGCCGAAGCACACAAGCGCGGCATCGAGGTGCACGCTTGGTTCAATCCATATCGTGCTCGTTATGCAAGGCCGCTGAGTGACGCGGCACGCACGCACGTGAGTCGGACGTCGCCGTCACTCGTCAGGCAGTATGGCAGCTATCTGTGGATGGATCCCGGGGACCCGGCCGTGCGCGCGGAGGCGCTGAAGGTCGTCCTCGACGTCGTGAAGCGCTACGACATCGATGGCGTCCACATCGACGACTACGTCTATCCCTATAGCGAGAATGACGCGAGCGGACGCCCGATCGATTTCCCGGATTCGGCGACATACGCGCGTTATCGCAAAGGCGGC
>DATBBP010000065.1:0-1903 GCA_036270935.1 Gemmatimonadaceae bacterium | reverse complement strand
GGTCTACAACCGCTGCGTCGGCACGCGCTACTGCTCCAACAACTGCCCGTACAAGGTCCGCTACTTCAACTGGTTCGGATATGGGGAGGAGGATCGCAAGCAGTACGCGTTCCCCGAGCCGCTCAACTGGCAGCTCAACCCGGACGTGACCGTACGCGGCAAGGGCGTGATGGAGAAGTGCTCGTTCTGCGTGCAGCGCATCCGCGAGGTCGAGAATCGGGCGGCGCTCGAGCATCGCTCGGTCCAGCCGGACGAATTCACGACGGCGTGCGCGCAGGCGTGTCCGTCGCGCGCGATCACGTTCGGCGACGTCGCCGACGAGAATTGGACCGTCGCGCACCGCGTGGACGACGTGCGGGCGTATCACGTGTTCGAGGAGCTCAACACCTTCACCGCGGTGGTCTATCTGAAGAAGGTCAACCATCCGGCCGGCGCCGTCGCGCCGCGGGCATAGGGGCGCGCCATGGCAACGACCGTGACGGGCTATCCCGACGCCGCTCGACCGGGCGGCCCACGTCCGAATATTCCTTCGGCCGGCGTGCGTTTCCCGGCGATCCGGGACTACGAGCAAGTCGATCGCGAGATCGCGGGCACGCTCCAGCCGACGCTCGGCTGGTTCGCGCTGCTCGGCGTCGCGATCCTCTGCATGTTGATCGGTGCGCTGACGTGGACATACCAGATCCACGAAGGCCTCGGGGCTGCCGGGTACCAGCCGCCGGTGATGTGGGGCGTGTACATCATCAGCTTCGTGTTCTGGGTCGGTATCGGACACGCTGGCACGCTGATTTCGGCGATTCTTTACCTCTTCCGGGCCGGCTTCCGCACCAGCATCTACCGCTTGTCGGAGGCGATGACGGTCTTCGCCGTCATGACGGCCGGGCTCTTCCCGATTCTGCACCTCGGGCGCCCGTGGAAGTTCTTCTGGTTGATCGCGTACCCGAACTGGCGGCTCATCTGGCCGAATCCAAAGAGCCCGCTCGTGTGGGATGTGTTCGCGATCCTCACGTACCTCACGATCTCGAGCACTTTCCTCTACGTCGGGTTGATTCCGGATATCGCGATCCTGCGCGACCGCGAGAAGAACCCCGTGCGGAAGTCGATTTTCGCGATGCTCGCGCTCGGTTGGCGGAATTCGGACCGCGAGTGGCGCCACTTCACGCGCGCGTATCTGTTCCTCGCCGCGTTCGCCACGCCGCTCGTGCTGTCGGTGCACTCGGTCGTGTCGTTCGACTTCGCGATGGCGCTCACACCGGGCTGGCACGCCACGATCTTCCCGCCCTACTTCGTCGCGGGCGCGATCTTCTCGGGCATCGGCATGGTGTTCACTATCGCCATCCCGCTGCGCAAGGCGTTCAAGCTCGAGCACTACATCACGCTCAACGATCTCGATGCCGCCGCGAAGCTCTGTCTCTTCACGTCGTCGGTGGTCGGACTCGCGTACCTGACTGAATTCCAGGTCGCCTGGATGAGCGGCAACCGGTTCGAGCAGGACTACTTCTGGAACCGCGTGTTCGGCCAATGGGCGTGGGCCGCGTGGATCATGCTGATCTGCAACATGGTGCTGCCGCTGTCGCTCTGGTCGCAGAAGCTCCGCCGCAATCCGAGCTGGCTGTTCATCCTGTCGCTGTTCATCAACCTGGGTATGTGGTTCGAGCGCTTCGTGATCGTCGTACCGTCGCTCTCGCACGAGTTCGAACCGTGGCAGTGGGGCACGTACCGTCCGACGTTCGTCGACTACGGGATCCTGATCGGCAGCTTCGGCTGGTTCTTCATGTGGTTCCTGCTGTTCATCAAGCAGCTCCCGGTGATGGCGATGTCGGAAATCAAGGAAGTCATTCCGCCGCGCATCAAGAAGGCGTTTCCGCACGGCGATCCCGACCGCGACCTGGCGATGCCGTTCGTG
>DATBBP010000064.1:0-3737 GCA_036270935.1 Gemmatimonadaceae bacterium | reverse complement strand
CAGATCGTTCGATTGTGGGATCGTCGTCCCGAAATCGGACGGCTCGCGCGCGCTGTTCGCGCGCGCTCCGGCTCCCTCGCCGGAGGAAAGCAGATACCTGTTGACGGCGACCGAGGGTGTAGAGATCATACACCCACGGATGTAGTCGCTCTACATCCCTAGGCTCTCGCCCCTCGCTCCTCTCCCTCGATGCCTCTCTCGCGAATCGAG
Source organism: Gemmatimonadaceae bacterium (assembly GCA_036270935.1). Lineage (GTDB taxonomy): Bacteria > Gemmatimonadota > Gemmatimonadetes > Gemmatimonadales > Gemmatimonadaceae > AG2. Next base: position 3,527 of record DATBBP010000064.1, on the reverse strand, counting down.
CTCCTTCAAGGCACGCTCGACATGATCGTGCTGCAGACCCTGCGCTGGGGACCGCGACACGGGTACGGTCTCGTGCAGATGATTCGCACGAACTCCCGTGGCGTGCTCCAGGTCGACACGGGGTCGTTGTATCCCGCGCTGCACCGGCTCGAGCGCGAGGGGTCGATCAGCGCAACGTGGGAGGTGTCCGACAACCGACAGCGTGTCCGGGTCTATCGCCTAACGCCGGCGGGTCGCAAGCGGCTCGCCGCGGAGCGATCGAAGTGGGAACAGCTGTCCGAAGCCATCGCCGGCATATTCGTGCCGCCGACGCAGGAGGAGACATGAGTCCGTTTTGGCGCAGCCACGATCGGCGCACCGACGATCTCGACGACGAGATTCGCGCGCATCTCGAGATGGCGATACGCGATCGCATCGCGCGCGGCGAGTCGCCGGAAGACGCCGCGCGCAACGCACGTCGAGAATTCGGCGATGTCACCACGGTCCGCGAGGTCACTGGCGACATGTGGTCCGGGCAAACGCTCGAGCGACTCGTGCAAGACGTCCGCTGGGCAGTCCGCAGCGTCACACGGGCGCCAGGGTTCGCGCTCGTCGCCATCCTCACGCTCGCGTTAGGCATCGGTGCCAACACGGCGATCTTCAGCGTTGTCAATGGCGTGCTCCTCGAGCCATTGCCATACCCGCACTCCAGCGAGCTGGTCTACATCACTAGCCAGTTTCCGACGCTTGGCTTCGATCAATTCCCGGTCGATGCCGCGGAGTACCTCGAGTTCCGCGAGCGGAATCGCTCCTTCTCCGATGTCGGTGCTTATGTCACTAGCGCGGTGAACATCGGCGCGGAAGGACAGCCGCCCGCGCGCGTGAATTCGGGCATCGCGACGGCTAGTCTCTTTCATACGTTAGGCGTCACGCCGCGACTCGGCCGCACCTTCACACAGGACGAGACGCTGCCGAACGCGGGCCCGGTCGCCATCCTCTCGTCCGAGCTGTGGCAGAGCACCTTTGCCGGCGAGCGTGATATCATCGGCAAGCAGATCGACGTCGATGGCGTGAAAACGGCGGTGGTCGGAGTCATGCCACCCGGATTCGACGTGCACGATCAGAATGTGAAGATCTGGTTGCCGCTGACGCTCGATCCAGCGCAGCGCCAGCAATACCGGGGCGGACATTTCCTCCTGCTCATCGGCCGGCTTGCGCCGCACCTCTCGCTCGAGCGCGCGAAGGGCGAGCTGCAGACGATGCTCGCCCAATGGCCCACGCTCGACGGCGCGAATCCGAACGCCGCACCTGGCGCGCCGGGGTTCGTCCATACGCCGACGACGACGAAACACCGCCTACGCTACGACGATTTGCAGAAGGACATGGTCGGCAGCATCGGCACGGCGCTCGTCGTCCTGCAGGCCGCGGTTGCCCTCGTGCTGCTCATCGCCTGCGCGAACATGGCGAACCTCCTGCTGATGCGCGCCGAGACGCGGCACAAGGAGCTCGCGGTGCGTGCGGCGTTAGGCGCTGGTCGCGGCCGATTGATGCGTCAGTTCGTCGCGGAAAGCCTCGCCCTTTCGGTTGCCGGTGGGATCGCCGGCCTCGCCTTGGCCTATTGGGGTCTCCGCGCGCTCGTTGCCGCGAACGCCGGCAGCATTCCGCGCGCCGCCTCGGTAGCACTCGACGGACGGGTGCTGCTTTTTACGTTGATATTGACAATCGCCACTGGACTGCTCTTCGGCCTCGCTCCGCTGCTGCACCTGAGCACGCGGAGCATCGGCCTCACCCTCCGCGACGCGGGCAGCCGCACAACGGCTGGGGCGTCCCGAAATCGCGTGCGCCGCGGGCTCGTTGTCGCGGAGATGGCGTTCGCGGTCATGCTCGTGGTCGGCGCGGGACTGCTCCTCCGCAGCTTCTGGAATCTCATGCGCGTCGATTCCGGATTCGATCGCACGAAGCTGACGACGTTCGGGATCGTGCTGCCCGCCGCGAACTATCGCGACGGCACGCGTTGCGTCGCGTTCTTCAACAACCTAACGAGCCAGCTCGCGGCAGTGCCTGGCGTGCAATCGGTCGCGGCGATGAGCGGGCTGCCGCCGCTGCGAGGGGTGAACGCGAACGACACCGCTATCGAAGGATACGTGCCAATGCCTAACGGCCCGGCGCAGAACGTCGACTATTATCAGATTGTAACGTCGAACTACGTGTCGACGATGGGAATTCCGGTGGTTGACGGCCGTTCCTTCGGGCCGTCCGATGGTCCGCTCTCGACGCCAGTGGCGATGATCAACCAGACGATGGCTCGAGTCTTCTATGGAAAGACGAATCCGATCGGCCGTCGCGTACAGCCGGGTGGGTCGAAGGTCTGGTTCACCGTCGTCGGCGTGCTGAAGGACGTGAAGCAAGGCGGCGTCGACTCGCGCACCGGAACGGAGCTGTATCTCGATTACGAGCAGCAGCCGGCGACGCAGGGTTTCGCGGCACTCAACATGAACGTCATCATTCGCTCGCCGCTCGAGAAGGCGCTACTGGCGTCGACGGTGCGTAAAACCGTGAGCGCGCTCGACCCGACGCTGCCGGTCGTGAGCTTCCGCAGCATGGACGAAGTGTTCTCTGATGCGGTGAGCCGCCCGCGATTTCTCGCCCAGTTGTTAGGCATCTTTGCGGTCGTCGCTCTGGCGCTCGCCGCGATCGGGACCTACGGCGTACTCGCGTATTCGGTCGCTGTCCGCCGACGCGAGCTCGGGATTCGGCTCGCCCTCGGCTCGAGCAATCAAGGGCTGCTGTCACTCGTGCTGCGGCAGGGCATGGGTCTCGCCGTACTCGGTCTCATCGCTGGCTTATTGGGCGCGTTGGCGGTGACGCGCCTTGCGTCGTCGCTGTTGTTCGGCGTGAAACCAACCGACCCACTGACGTTCGTCGGCGTCGCCGGGTTCATGATGATCGTCGCGTTTCTGGCGTGCCTCGTGCCGGCCCGCCGCGCGACGAGGGTGGACCCGCTCGTGGCGCTGAAAGCAGAATGAAAGCGGCTAAGGTCTAGGAGTAGGAGCTAGGGCGTGGCTCAAAGATCCACATGCCAGGGCCCTAGCCTCTACGCCTCAGCCGCTCCTCTCACCAGGACCAAGGGTCGAACGGCGACGGCTGCGCCATCTGCCATCCCATCGCGCTGCTACGTAACTGGGTCTGCATCTGGCGTGTGGTATAGGCATTGTGGCGGCCGTAGATGACCTGCGATTCCGTTTGGTAGCCCAACTCACGCCCATTCTCGCGGGCGCGAATCGGAACGTGGAAGCAGCCGCCAAGCGCGGCCGCCGTCGCGACGGCGATGAGAATCTTTGTAATCGTCAGTGCCCGTGCGTTCTGCATCCCGACCTCCGCGTGTGGACTGTATACAAGGTCTAGCCCCCTCGAGCGATTTCGCAAGATCCCGTGACGTCCAAACGAAGACACTCAACCCAGTGTCTCACCCCTAGTCCTTTGCCATCGAGAGCGACGTGAACGAGCGCAAGCGCGGTCAGACCATCTATGCCGGGACCAAGGGCGAT
>DATBBP010000063.1:0-1839 GCA_036270935.1 Gemmatimonadaceae bacterium | reverse complement strand
GCTCGGTTGATCTGATGCCGCGCCCAGGCCAGAATGGACCCGCAAGAAAGCGAGAATCTTTGCAGGTGATCCGCGCGCCCATCATACCGGTCGGCGCCGTTGCCGGCGTGTTCGCCACGCCTGCGCTCGTCATACCGTCAGCAAACGAGCTCCGGCATGCCTGAATTCGTCGATACTCGACTCCGCTTGCTATCTTCGAGTTATACGACTGCTCACCATTAGAGGTGTCATGATCGTCAGCTTCGACCGTCAGCTCATCCGAACCACGCTCGTTACAGCGACGTTCGTGCTTGCCACTGCGCTCAATGCTCGCGCCCAAACGTCGGACGCCTGCTGGATCCGCGGCAACGCCAGCGACGTTGCGCTCCGCAACAGCCAGCATGACTCGGCGTCGCTCGCGCTCGACGGCAGGACTATCAAGGTGTGCTACGGCCGGCCCGAACGGCGCGGGCGAGCGATCATGGGACAGCTCGTGCCTTACGGCACACCCTGGCGCCTGGGCGCGGACGAGGCGACGGCGATTCGCGTCCCCTTCCCCGCGCGCATCGCGGGCGTCGACGTCGCGCCAGGATGGTATTCGATCTACGCCATTCCGGAGGCGAAGCAGTGGCGTGTGGTCGTGAACGCCGACGCGCAGCGCTGGGGCATTCCGGTCAACGACGCAGTACGCGCGAAAGACGTCGGCTCCAGCATTTTCACGGTGGAACATCTCGCAGCGCCGGTCGAGGCACTGACGATCACGCTCCGCCCGACCTCCAAGTCGGCCGCGACTATGGATGTAGAGTGGGAGAACGCGCGCGTTCGCATTCCCGTGGAGCGGCGCTGACGCACGTGATCGAGTGGCTCCTCGACTCGGACCCCTCGATCCGCTGGCAGGTGTTGCGCGATCTCACGGACGCGCCTAACGCGCTCGTTGCGGCCGAACGGGCACGCGTCGCATTGGAGGGCTGGGGCGCGTTGCTCCTCGATCGCCAGCGCGCTGACGGCCAGTGGGGCGACGGGGTCGCCACGCCCTTCTGGTGGTCGAACATGTACACGCTCGTGTTCCTGCGCGATCTGGGAATCGACCCGGCGAGCGAGCGGGCGCGCAACGCAATCGATCGTGTTCGGCAGAACGTCACGTGGGGACACGGCTTTGGCGACTCGCCGTTCTTCGAAGGCGAGGTCGAGCCGTGCATCAACGGCCGAGTGGTCGCTTTGGGTGCCTACTTTGGTGTGCGCAGCGATCCTCTGGTCGATCGATTGTTGAGCGAACAGCTCAAGGACGGCGGCTGGAACTGCGAGGCCGAGCGCGGCTCGGTGCGCTCGTCGTTCCATACGACGATCTGCGTGCTCGAAGGGCTGCTCGCATTCGAGCACGCGTTCGGCGTCGCTTCGTCGATCACCCACGCTCGGCAGCAAGCGCACGAGTATCTGCTCGATCGGCATCTGATGCGCAAGTTGTCAACGGGCGAGATTAACTCGACGTGGACACAGTTCTCGTTCCCGCCGTTGTGGCACTATGACGTACTGCGCGCGCTCGATTATCTACGGGCGGCGCAGACGGAGCCGGATGCACGCGTCGACGAGGCCGTCGCGATCCTGCTCGAGCGCCGTCAGGCTGATGGGAGCTGGTTGCTCGACGTGCGACATGAGGACACGCTATACGAGGACATCGCCGGCCCCGTCGGAGCGCCGAGTCGTTGGATCACGTTACGCGCGCTTCGCGTGCTGGATTGGTACGAGCGTCGGGATTGACCATTTTGCCATATTCGTTTCGCCGGGAGATCGATACCCATGACGAAGCGTAGAAAAGTCATCGTCCACATTGCCGCCAGTGCCGACGGCTACATCGCGCGT
>DATBBP010000062.1:0-2225 GCA_036270935.1 Gemmatimonadaceae bacterium | reverse complement strand
TCTCCTCATCGAGCTCTTCCTCCGTCTGCTCGGCAACGCTCCGATTTCCTGAGGCGAGCTGCGCGTTCGAGTACTCGCGCTCGTCCGTCACGTCGCGGACCAGAACCGACGCCAGCCACTCGGGGAGCACGATTGCCTCGTTTGGATCGTTGAGCTCGACCTCAGCCAGCACGAGATCGCGGTCGAGAAACTCGTCCACTTCCCACGTGTGACGTCCACTACGAGCTGCATAACGACGCTTGCGCAGGCGTCGGCCTTCTGTGAGTGGCCACATCCGTGCAAAGAAATCCGCCGAGATCTCCTCCTCGACCTCCGTTCGCACGAGACCCTCCCCGAGCTTCACCGTACGTACGTGACGGATGGTCGCGCCATCGACGGACCGCACGCAACGTAACCGCTCGCGAACCTGTTTTCCTCGCAAGTATCCCTGATCGATCTCGACCACAGTAGCGTCGTCAGGCAGAACCGGGAGCTCGCTCAAGAGGTATTTGCGCTCGATCTCTTTCCCGTGTGCGACGCGCGCGAACAATGATTGCGCCGCCAACTCCACTCGCTCGACAAAAGCAGGTCCCGCGCCGAGCCACTTCTCGCTTGCTTCGGTGTATGCGTCCTGGCCCCGCTCATGGAGACGGCCCGCGAGCGCGAGCAAGCCGAGCCGAATCTGGTGCTGTCGGTCCGTTCGCAAGGCGCGGCGCGCGTCTTCGCCTTCAACGACTGCCTCCGACACGTTCCGTCCTTCCTCGGCCGCGGCGTTCTCGCTCGCGCGCACGATGATGTTCGAGAACACGTGCACGTCATGCCAGCTCCCGAACGTGTCCTGCAGCTTCGATAGGTCGCTGACGAGACCCGGTCCGCCTTCGACGTGCTCGGCGATCGGCTCGAGCAGGTAGCGCAACCGCTTACCGGCGATGCGCGTTTCGTGCACCGCCTTCTCGTCCTCGAACCCGCCGATTCGCGTTAGGCAGTCCGCGAGCGCCGCGACCTGATCGCGCAGAAGCTGAGCCATGATGACGCCGAACTGCCGACGCGACGACTGCTTCTCGTCGTCGATGTGGGTGCGATACACCGGCAGCTTGCGAGAAAGCGTTTCTCGTGCGCGGTCGAAGCAACGCGCGCTTTTCGTTGCGACGGTGTGATCACTCTCCTTCTTGTCGGACTCGATCTGCTCAGTGAGCCACACGAGGCCACGACGCTGCCGCACACTGAGCGCGGCTCGCTGTTCGCCGAGCCACTCGAGGTGTACCTCGGCATCGCGACTGTCGCCGGTGAGCTGAGCGGCTTTCTGCAGTCGGCGCTTCGCTTTCTTGGAGAAGCTTTCCTCCAACCACGGCTCCAGGGCGCGCAGCCAGCTACGCAGGCGACGCACAGCGACCCGGAAATCGTGCAGAGCGTCGGCGTCGGATGCGTCGCCGAGGCGCTCGCGCGCCTTGGTCGCGTTGCCGAGCAAGCGCAAGGCGACGATGCGCGCCGCCCGGTCTACCGGTTGTTCGAGTATGTCTCGTGTAGTACGCATCGGAATGCTGCGTGGGACCCGCCCGTCTCACCCTCCGGATCATGCAGCCGCCGAGCGTAGCGCGCCAGAGTGGAGTTGCTTACCGCTCCACTACGGTTCGGTATGCAAACAGGAGTGGGCCATCGCGCCCGGGTCTGGTCTCTGGCCAGAGCGCCAGATGCGGCCCATGGGGACCTTGCAGATGAATGCCCCGCTTGCGCAGCGTCGTCACGAGATCGCTGGCGCTGCCGAGTTTTCCGGTCGGAACGGTGGCGAGGAGCGTGTCCGCGACCGGCCCGTACACATCATGCAGCGTTTGCCTAACGACGAGCTCGAACTTGTCGGCGCGCCGCGTGCGCGCCGGACCCGTATCGAAGTTCACGACGACCGTGTCGCCGCGACGGATTGCGTACAAGCTGTCCGGCAACTCGGTGCGTCCTTGCGGTATGATCGGTCCAATCACGGGCGATGGTGCAGGCGTGGAGTCGGCGTGTACAACGGGCGGCGGAGGCGCGACGGCCGGCACTGCCGTTGTCGCGTGCACGGCCGAATCCATTGGCGCGGCCGACGCGGCTGCGGGCGCGCCCTGCAATTGAACCGTTGTCGTCGCGACGGTAAGAGTCGCTGAATCCTGCGCGCCAACGTTTGGACTCGGTGCCTTGTGCCGTACCGCCACCCGCGGTGGGCTCGGGGGCATCTCGTGCTTGCTTGCGGCGTTCACTCCCGCTGCACC
>DATBBP010000061.1:0-1902 GCA_036270935.1 Gemmatimonadaceae bacterium | reverse complement strand
GATCCAGCGCCCAAGTTCGACCGGCTGATCACGCCATTTACCGACGCGGGTCTCGAGACCTGGGTCGCGCCTGGAGTCAACAACTGGAGCCGCGTGTGGCCGAATTTTGCAAACGCGCTCGCCAACATTCAGGGATTCATTCGCGACGGCCAGCGACTCGGCGTTACCGGTGCGCTCAACACGACTTGGGACGACGACGGCGAAGCGCTCTTCAATCAGACCTGGTACGCCGTTCTGTTCGGCGCGGCCGCGAGCTGGCAGCAGGGAGAGAGCAGCATCGAAGACTTCCAGCACTCCTTCGGCCGCGTCTTCCACGGCGACACGACCGGACTCATCGACGCGGCACAGCGGCAGTTGATCGCCGCGCACACGCTGCTTCAGCGCCAGGGCGTGGGCGACGCGAACGACTTCCTCTATTGGCTGGATCCATACACCGATGAGGGAATGCTAACGGCCGATCGCATTCGTCCCGCGCTTCACGACGTGCGTGTCCTGGCCGAGTCCGCGCTGGTGAACATCGCAAACGCGCGACGCGTCCAGCCGAAGCTCCGCGAGGCCGACGCTTTGGATGCAATGGAGCTCGGCGCCCGGCGTGTCGACTTTATTGGAATGAAATTCCAGTTCGCCGACGAGATCTCGGCGATGTACGCGCGGGCTGCGGCGTCGGACACGTCGCGCGAAGGCCGGACGAACGCCGGACGCGAGCTGTCCGACATCAGCGGCATAAACGGACGTGCACAGGATCTTCGCGACGGCTACACGCTCGCGCGCGAGTTGTACGACAAAGCATGGGGGCGCGAAAACAAACCGTATTGGGAAGGGAACGTGCTCGCACGGTACGACAAGGCGACACAGCTCTGGATCGATCGCATGGATCGAATCACGCGTGCACGGCGCGAATGGTCGCGGACTCGTCGTCTCCCGCCGCCGGATTCTGTCGGCATCCGCACGCCGAAATCGGGTGCGACCGTGTCGAGTTTGCGATAGCGTTTGTAGCGGGCTCGCGACAATCTCGCGTTAGCAAACCACACGGTTAGCCTGACACCGCAACGCTTTCGCCGGGAAAGTTGTCTTTGGTGCGCTCGCTCACATCGCGCATGAACTTTGCCTTGGCGTGCATCACCGCTTTGGGGGTGCACATGAAGCCAGGCTCGCTGCGAGTAGTTACAATCGACGATCAACGATGGGTCGTCCGCACCGTGTGCCGAATTCGGACGGGTTTCGATCCGCGCGAATCGTCGCTCCGGTTCTTCAATGGCGCTGAATCGCGCTATGTCCGTAATTATCCGGAGGACTGGCCGGCGCTTCCGGAAAGCGAGCTCACCACCATCTTCGAGCGCGCCGAGCCCCGGGCGTAGCCATTTAACGCGTGGTGAACCTTGACCGGGACGTGACCCCATGGTCATGTCCCGGCCGTATCATTTGCTGGCCCGATTGCGGCGGACGCATGTCGCTCTGGCGCCTTTCTCAAACACTTGTACGTTAGAGCGCGTTAACCTTTCTGCGTTTAGGTGTCGCGACTGTGGCGTCAGAAATACTCGAAGAGCTGCGCGAAGCACTGCGTGAGCATTACGCCGTGGAGTCCGAGGTCGGACGCGGCGGGATGGCTACGGTATTTCTCGCCGAAGATCTCAAGCACGGCCGGCGCGTCGCGATCAAGGTTCTGAGCCCCGAGCTGTCGTCATCGCTCGACAGCGATCGCTTCAAGCGTGAAATCCAGATCGCCGCGCGGCTCAGCCATCCGCACATCCTGCCGGTCTTCGACTCCGGTGATGCGAACGGGCTGCTCTACTATGTAATGCCGTTCGTCGAGGGCGAGTCGCTCCGCGGCCGAATCAAGCGTGAGTCGCAGTTGCCCATCGAGGACGCGATCGCGATCTCGTGTGAGGTCGCGGACGCACT
>DATBBP010000060.1:0-3757 GCA_036270935.1 Gemmatimonadaceae bacterium | reverse complement strand
CAGGGCGCGTCAGAGCTGAACATCTCCGTCGTCGTTGACGAGAAGAGCGCCGCACGCGTGCAGCGCGCCGTTCACCACGCCTTCCATTTGAGCAAGATCGGTGGCGGCGCTGCGTCGGTCTCGACGAGGGCAGACGTCGTTGTCCTCGGCTTCGGTCGCATCGGACGGGAGCTCGCCGCGCAACTTGGCACAGCGAAGGAGGCCCAAGGTCCACATGGCGCGCGCGTCGTCGCTGTGATCGACAGCAGCGGTTACGTCTTCAATCCGCGCGGCATTCCACGACGTCGCCTGGTGCAGCTCATTGAAGAGAAACAGGCCGGCCGATCGCTCGCCGACATGCGCGGTGGCATTCGCGCCGACGCTCGTCAGGCGCTCGATGACGTCGCGCAACATGCCCTGTCCAGACCAATTCTCGTCGACGTGACCGCCGGTGACACGGGCGATATTCTCGAGACGGCGCTCCACGCTGGAATGGACATCGTGCTCGCCAACAAGAGGCCTCTTGCCTCAGCGAGCGGCAGGACGGGCGGATTGCGGCGCGCAGCAGCGTCACGCGGCCGGCGTTTGCTGCACGAAGCCACCGTGGGAGCTGGTCTACCCATCATCGACACGATCAAGAAGCTCCAGGAGTCCGGCGACGAGATTCTCCGCATCGAAGGATGTCCGTCGGGTACACTCGGCTATTTGTTTGGCGAGCTCGGACGCGGGACGTCCTTCTCCTCGGCGCTGCGTGCGGCAATGCAGCTCGGCTACACCGAGCCGGATCCACGCGAGGATCTCTCGGGAATGGACGTCGCTCGTAAGGCATTGATCCTCGGCCGGCTTCTCGGCTTCGAGGGCGAGCTCGAGGCCGTCGAAGTCGAGTCGCTCGTGCCTCCGGAATTTCGCGATAGCAAGGCGGACGAGTTCCTTTCCCGGCTCGAGGAGATGGATCTAGCGTGGCGCGCGCGCGTCGACCGTGCACGAGCAACGGAAACGGTGTTACGCTATCGCGCGACAGTAAGTCCAACAACCGTGCACGTCGGACTCGTCGGCGTGCCGTTAGGCAGCTCGTTCGCGACGCTCACAGGGACCGACAATCAGTTTGCGATCACGACGGCGAGATATCGGAGCAATCCGATCGTCATCACCGGACCGGGCGCCGGTGTCGCCGTGACCGCAGCCGGCGTGCTCAACGACGTGCTCAAGCTCGCGGGGTCCCGGTGAGCTCAAGCAACAGCTCGAATACGAGGCAGCGCTGCGACGACTGCGGCTACGAGATCGGCGCCCTGGAGATCGCGACGCAGTGCCCTCGCTGCAATGGATTGCTGACGCTCGAGTTCAAGGCGCCAGCCGAACGCGGGAAAAAGCTGCAAGCCCGCTTTGACGCGCGTCGGGCGGCTGCGCTGACTTCCGACGCGCTCGAGAGCCAATCCGTTCCCCTCGACGCGTCCGGCGTCTGGCGATATCGCGAGCTGGTGCTTCCGGATGCAAAGGCCAGCGACGTCGTGACCCACCCGGAGGGCAACACTCCGCTGCTGCGGAGGGCGTCGGTCGCGAGCTGGTGCAACGTGGACGCGTTGATTATGAAGCACGAGGGCGCGAACCCCACCGGCTCGTTCAAGGATCGCGGCATGACGGTCGCCGTCACGCAAGCGCGACGCGTCGGCGCCTCCGCAGTCGCCTGCGCGTCGACGGGCAACACGGCGGCGTCACTCGCCGCGTACGCCGCGCACGCTGGCCTACCCGCGCTCGTCCTCGTCCCAACCGGACAGGTATCGTTAGGTAAGCTCGCCCAGTCACTCGCGTACGGTGCGCGCACCCTACTCGTGCGCGGCGACTTCGACGATTGCATGCGACTCGCGCGAGAGGCCTCCGAGCAGCTTGGCGTCTATCTCGCCAACTCGATCAATCCGTATCGCATCGCGGGGCAGAAGACCATCGTCCTCGAGCTGCTCCAACAGCTCGCATGGCGCGCACCAGACTGGATCGTGCTTCCCGCGGGGAATCTTGGCAACACGTCGGCCTTCGGCGCTGCGTTGCTCAATGCGGTCGACCTTGGGCTCGTCGATAAGATGCCGCGCATTGCCGCGGTGCAAGCATCCGGCGCCGCGCCTTTCGCCGCCAGCTATCGCGAGGAGTTTCGCGAGCGACATACCGTTCGCGCCGAGACGGTGGCGACGGCCATCCGCATCGGCGACCCAGCCTCGTATACGCGGGCCGTGCGCGTGATCCGGGAGACGAATGGTGTCGTGCTCGACGTCCCCGACTCGGCGATCCTCGATGCGAAGGCGGTGGTCGATGCGTCAGGTGTGGGTTGCGAGCCCGCGAGCGCAGCGAGCGTCGCGGGCGTCCGCGAGCTCGTTAGGCGAGGCGAGATCCGCCAGGGCGACTCGGTTGTCGCCGTACTGACGGGTCACATCCTCAAGGATTCAGGGATCCTGCTCCAGTACCATCGCGAAATGGACCCGCCGCCCGCCCACGCTAACCGACCGATCGAGATCGACGCAGAGTTGCGAGCCGTCCAGCGTATCCTCGAGTCCGCCCTCTAGATCCGCGGCAACCGAAGCCGGGGGAAACTGCGAGGCTGATTCGCGATGTTGACTGGAGCGAAAAGCTGCACGAGAGCTCATTTCGGGCTTCCTCGCGCAGCGAGTTGCCGGCTCGCCGCCTTTCGGATTTGTCGCCCGACGGCTCGACCCACGATGCCGTTTCCTTGCGGCGAATAATGACCGCCGGAAGCGAACCAGCTGGCGACGTTCGCCTGTCGCCCAAGTGCGATGAAGTCGGACATCGGATCGATCACGTCGAGCCCACGAGCGCGGAGCGAATCCACGAGACCCGCATACGGCGTGCGCCGTCCACTGCGCGCTTGTTCGATGCTGTATCGGTCCGGGAGCATGAGCAGGAGCGGAAGCTTGCCAAGCCGTTCTGCCTCCTTCGCGAATTTGCTCGAGATTGCAAGCTGCAGGCGAAACGCCTCGGAGGCGGGGTTGAATTCCCCACCAGCCAATAGCCGATTGCGATCCAAAAAACGGTTATAGAACCGCACACCAAGAACCGTCAAGAGCCGCACCGTTGCCGAGTAGTCGTACAGCGGATCTCGGTACTGGACACTTGCGTACCACTGATCGTGATCGCCAAAGTGAATCGCCATCTCCGGATGCACCGCGAGGGAGGCGAGTCCCGTCGTATCCCCGATTGGGGGCGGTAAGTACTTCAGCCTGCCGTCGCTCGCGAGCAAGAAGCGCGGCTTGGTCCAGGCGAATTCCCGATCGTCAATGAACCGACGATACACGTTCGTCAGGCGGCGTAAGTCATCGGGCGTGAAGCCGAGAACGACAACGCTCGGGGAAAGCGCCAACCCCTCGCGTGCGAAGCGGAGGTATGCCTGATCGTCGCCGTATCCACCGACACCATAGTTTAAAACTTCTAGATCGGAGGCGGTGCCCTCCGCTATCGATGGCCAGGCGTCCTTGGTATCGACCTCGCTTCCGTACACGAATGAGTCGCCGAACACGGCGGTCCGCAGGACGGCCGGGCGCGGCGCTTGGCTGTACACGCGCAGACTGCGCAACTGCTGAGCGTTAATTACATCCCCGCCGCGCGCGTAACCAGCTCGATAGTGCCAACCGAGCAACGAATCGATTTCGTCGCGCCCGTGCCGTCCTTCCAGGTAGTCGTTCACCCGCTTCGTCTGGTCGGCAAGCACAGTGCTAATGCGCGGCGCGCGCACACCGGTGACACGAGCCATCAACCAGAGGCCGATATAGGAGGC
>DATBBP010000059.1:0-4891 GCA_036270935.1 Gemmatimonadaceae bacterium | reverse complement strand
GGATTTCGGAGCTGCGCCCCCGAGGTAGCATCCCGACGTCGCTGGACCAGTCCAGCGACGTCGCGATCTTTGCCTAACGAACCGGCCGTCGCCGGCGATGAGTCAGCAGCAGGATGGCGCCGTCGCCGACGCCGAGGTCGGAGAGCGGAGCCGCCTCGTCGAGGATCTCCCACCCCCGAAACTTGAGCACGAAATCACTGTGCATCTCGGCTTCGGGAAAGAGGGCCTCGAGGGCACGCACCTTTATCGTCAGCAGCGGCGCTCGAGGTGAGACGACGATTCGTACCGCGTCCCATACCTCCGGCATCTCGACGCGAATGGTGATGCTCGGCGCCGTGGTCGGCGTCAGCTTGATCGTCGCCGTCCGCGCGCGAAGTTGCGACACGAAGAGCTCGGTCATGATTGCACCGCGGGCAACGTCGTGAAGAAGCGCGCGAGCTGCATATCGAAGAGGTACGTCGAGCCGGTCACGCGCGTGCCGATGCTCGATGGAGCGACGCCAATGACGATCTCCTCTCCGCCCTGCCCGCGAAAACTGCAGAAGGCGGGGCCCTCTTTATCGAGAAAGGCCGCATACAGCGGCGTGCGACGAGAGAAGAAAGTTTTCGCGCGCGCCAACACTTCGTTCGGCGGGAGCGTCGTCTGGAATTCCTGCAATGTGCGTTGTGAGGGCGCCATTTCAAAAGTTCTAAATTGCGGAGGTCAGTGCGTATCGGCTGTCGGCTCTTCGTTGGGCTCGTACGCGAGCGGAATCTCGACACGAAAGGTCGAGCCAACGCTGGGTGTGGAAACGAGCACGATATCGCCGCCGAGTAATCTCGCCAGACGACGTGCCAACGCGAGTCCCAGGCCAGAACCGCCATAGCGGCGCGTGATCGAGCCGTCGACTTGACGGAACTCGTCGAACACAAAGCGCTGTGCCTCGGGCGGGATTCCGATCCCGGTGTCCTGCACGCTGAAGATGACCCGGTCCTCGAGCACCTCGAGCTCCACGCGGACCTCGCCATCGTGCGTGAACTTGTACGCGTTGCTAAGGAGACTTGCCAGGATCTTCGCGATCTTCTTCCTGTCGCTCCACATCACGCGCGCAGGGGGCGCGTGCTCGCCGTCCCGAGGCTCGACACGCGGCGACTCGATGATACGGAGCTGAACCGATTCCGGACGACCCGGCGTGTTCGCCATCGCCATCTGCAGCGGTTCCTTCGGATCGAAGCCACTCACGACAACCTCGAGCCCGCCGCGTTTGAGCGTCGTGAGCTCGAGCAGATCTCCGATCAGTCCGAGGAGCTGCTCACTCGCGGTCTTGACCTGCCCCAGCGTCTTTTGCTGCTCGTCGTTGATCGGGCCGGCCAGCCCTTCCTGCATCAGGGAGATGTAGCCGATGACGGCCGTGAGCGGAGTCCTCAACTCATGAGACATGTTCGACAAAAACTCGTCCTTGATCCTGCGCGCCTCGAGCAAAGCCACGTATTGCCGCTCGAGCTCCGAGTTCGATTCGACCAGCGCACCGTTTGCGCGTCTGAGCTCCTCGATGAGGCGCGCCTTCTCCGCCGTAGCCGCCATCTGGTCGGCCACCATGCGAAGGAGACTTCTGGTGTCCGGCGTAAGCGCGTGTGGGTCGGTGAAGTAGAAGGTGACCGCGCCCAGCACCGCCTGCCCGGTCTGCAAGGGAAGCGCGACGAGGGAGCGAAAGCCGAGCTCCGCCGCGACTTCCTGCCAATCTTCGAGCGAGGGATCTGCGAAGACATCGGCGATCTCGATCGCTCGACGCTCGCTCGCCGCTTCGCCACTGGGACCGAAGCCGAGCCGGACGCGCATCTCGCCAAGAAATGGTGAGAACTGTGCCGGCCAGTTGTGCACAGCGCCGAGTCGCATCAACTCGGACGCGCCGTCAATCAGGTAGACGCAAGCGAACGACGCACCGACGAGTGGGCTGACGCGATCGAGCGCGAATTGGAAAACGTCCTCGGGACGGTCGGCGGTGAGAAATGCGTGAACGATCTCACGGACGGCGATGAGCTCGCGGATTCCCGGATCGACGCTGGCGTTGGTCTCGACGCGCTCGGACGTCGTCACGCCCCCACCATTCGCTCTGGACACGCCGGGCAATGTATAGCGGACGCTGGCGTCGGTCTAGGAAGTATCCGATTGGCGCGACGGCGTTTGCGCGTGCGGGGAGTCCGAGCCCCGGTTCTCGATCTCAATGAACGATCGCGGAGTTCCGCATTACCCGCTCGAGCGCCTTGAACACCTCAGGATCGATGAGCGTGCCCGAGAGCGCCGTCATGTAGGTCGCCGCGCGTTCCGGCGTCAACCGCTCGCGGTACGGCCGGGGTGAGGTGAGCGCGTTGAACGCGTCCGCCGCGGCGAGGATGCGTCCGCCGATCGAGATCTCCGTGCCGCGTAGTCCGCGAGGATAGCCCGCGCCGTCCCAGCGTTCATGGTGGTCTTGAACGAAGGTGATCACGGCCCCGAGATACGAGAGCGGCTTCAGAATCTCGACGCTGATGAGTAAATGCTCACGGACGTGCGCGAGCTCCTCGTCGGTGAGCGTCCCGGCCTTGTTCAGCACGGCGTCCCGCACACCGATGCGTCCGACGTCGCGCAGTCGTCCCGCGAGCCGCACCTGCTCGACGACCTCGTGTGGCAACGCCATCTCGCGCGCGATCGCCGCCGCGAGCACGGCGACACGTGCCGACTGGCCGCGATAGAACGGCTCCTTTGCCTCCACGGCCGTGACGAGAGAATCGACGATGCCGACCGACATCTCGCGCAGGAGTGCTTTCTCGCGCTCGATCTCGATTGTGCGCTGATCGACTTCGTCCCGGATGATACGCTCGCTTCGGCGCTGGTCGATGAGGAGCTCGCGCTTGTGCAATGCCCGATCGATGGCGCGGCCAAGATCGTCGAGGTCGATTGGCTTGAGCAAATACTCAATTGCCCCGGCCTGGAGCGCCCGCTTCGCGCTCGTCGCGTCGTTCACCGCGGTGAGCATCACGATCGCGAGGTCTGCATCAGCCGCGTTGGCACGTTGGACGACCTCGAAGCCGTCGACGCCGGGCATGAGGATGTCGCAGATGACGACCGCGAACTGTCTTCGCTGGAGCGCGGCGAGGGCTTCGGCGCCATCGGCCGCTTCATCAACGACGAAGCCGCGCCGCCGAAAGTAGCGCGCGAGCCCCTCGCGGAGGGGCCGTTCGTCGTCGACTACGAGGAGGTGAGCGGCTGCTGCGGTCACGTGGCGTGCACCTGCCGCGATGCGCTATGCCACGCGTCCGCGAACTTCCGGGTCGCCAGCGTCGTCGCCGCCGCCGTTCAGCTTGCGTCGCAATGTGCGCACGTTGATGCCAAGCATTTGCGCCGCGCGCGTGCGATTCCCCTTCGTCAGGGCGAGCGCCTGCTCGATGACACGTCGCTCCACTTCCATGAGATCGAGCGACGGGAGCGCGAGGACGTGAGCACCATTGCTGGGAGCCGCTGTCGTGGCGCCCTCGCCAGGGATCGACGAGCCTGCCGCGGGCTCTTCCTCCTGTACGGTAGCCTGCAGCGACGCGAACAGATGAACGCGAAGCGTCGGATCGGTGCTTAGTATGACGGCACGCTCGACGGCGTTCTGCAGCTGCCTAACGTTGCCCGGCCAAGCGTGGCCGCACAGCAACTCGAGCGCCTCGGGCTCGAAGCCCTGAAGCTCTTTGCCCGCTTCCGCGGCCGCTCGGGCCGCGAAACGATGCGCGAGGACTGGGATGTCTTCACGTCGATCGCGAAGCGGCTGAATGGAAATCGGGAAAACGTTCAACCGATAGTAGAGATCCTGGCGGAATCGGCCGGCGCTCACTTCGGCCTCGAGATCGCGCGTCGTCGTCGCGACGATGCGGATGTCGGCCTTCACGGCGCCAGAACCGCCAATCCGCTCGAACTCGCGCTCCTGGAGCACGCGCAGCAGCTTGGGCTGGAGATCAGCCGGCAGCTCGGCAATCTCGTCGAGCAGCAGAGTGCCTCCATTCGCGCGCTCCAGCGCACCGAGGGAGCGCTTGGGAGAGCCCATGAGAGCACCTTTCTCGTGTCCGAAAAGCGCGCTCTCGATCTGGCCTTCAGGAAGGGCCGCGCAGTTCATTCGAATGAACGGTCCTTCCCGCCGGTCGCTCTGTGCATGGATTGCGCGGGCAAGAAGCTCCTTGCCCGTGCCGGGCTCGCCTTGCAGCAGCACAGTCGCGCGGCTCGACGCCGCGGACGCAACGCTGTCGAGCAACTGGCGAATCGCTCGGCCTTCGCCGATGATCTCGTGCTCGCTGCGACGTCCCTGCAGCTCTCTCAACAGCGCGCGGTTCTCGTCTCGAAGCCGCGCCACGGCCAGCGCCTGCTCGACGGTGAGCTGGAGCTGTTCGTTCTGGAAGGGCTTCGCGAGATAGTGCGTTGCACCCGCGCGCATCGCCGACACCGCGTGCTCGATGGTGCCGAACTCGGTGAGCATGATGACGGGGACGTCACGGTCCTCCTCGCGCAGGGCTCGCAGAAGCTCGAGCCCGTCGAGCTGTCCTGCGCTCGCCGCGGACATGTTCCAATCACATATGACGAGATCAATGTGATTGGCACTGAGCGCCTGCAACGCTTCGGCAGCGTTGCTCGCAGTCAGTGCGTCATGGCCGAAGCGGGCGAGCGCCTTCGTGAGCACGCCGCGAACGGACGGATCCTGGTCGACGAGAAGGACAGTGGCCATAGTCGTCGGTTTGACGATCGAACTGGACCGTAGTTACGCCGATGGCTGGCATTCGCATTTCGCAAGACAAGCCGTGTTCCTTTTTTGCGCAGGGGGAGTGCGCGCGGACGAAATAGGAGAGCCGAAGACTGCGCGATCGAGAGGGGCGCGTCGAAGACGGCGCGTCGAGAGGGG
>DATBBP010000058.1:0-4456 GCA_036270935.1 Gemmatimonadaceae bacterium | reverse complement strand
GGGGCCGAGTCGACGGCCCGACACGTCGGCGTCAGCGCCAACCTGATGCGCACTGCGAGCGCACCGTACACCGCAACCGGTCTCCGCCTAACGCCAAGCGGCGGTCATCGCGACCTCGCGACTACGCAAAGGCACTGGGCGATCGAGGGCCGCGCCAAGCAGGTGCTCACCGGCGGCAGCGTGTTCGGTGACACCAGCAAAGCACGATCGACCAACCATCGGCGACCGCTCACGCTCTACGAGGCTCAAGCGCCGTCGTCGACTGGATTTGGCGCCGACCAGTGGGCGATGACGATCGACCTCGACCTCTGTACCGGATGTAGCGCCTGCGTCGTCGCTTGTCAGGCAGAGAACAACGTGCCGACCGTTGGAAGAAAAGGCGTGCTCGAGAGCCGGGAGATGCACTGGCTGCGCATCGACCGGTACGTCGACGATGATGGCGCGAATCGTGTCGCAGCGCAGCCGATGCTCTGCCAGCATTGTGAAAAGGCGCCATGCGAGTATGTCTGCCCCGTGAACGCGACGGTGCACAGCGACGACGGTTTGAACGAGATGGTCTATAACCGGTGCGTCGGCACGCGCTTTTGCTCGAATAATTGTCCCTACAAAGTCCGGCGTTTCAACTGGTTCGACTACAACGACGAGCTCGCGGAGACGGTGCGCATGGTGAAGAATCCCTCCGTGACCGTTAGGCAGCGCGGGGTCATGGAAAAATGCACGTTCTGCGTTCAGCGCATTCGCCGCGCGCAGATCGGCGCCGAGCTCGCTGGAGCATCGCAGACCGGTCCCGTCGTCACCGCATGTCAGCAGGCCTGCCCGACGCACGCGATCGTCTTTGGGTCGCTCACCGATCCAACGAGTGACGTGGTTCGACTCGCGCAGGACCCTCGCGCCTTCAGCGCGCTCGACGACCTCGGCACTATGCCGCGCGTTCGATATCTCAAACGGCGCTCAGACGCGTCGAGTCGTGCGGCAGACGATGCACGCTGACGCCGTGACGGTGCGCCAGCTTCGTGACGACGAGGAAGCCAGACGCGCGCTCGAGCCACATCCGGTGATTCACGAAGTATTGGACGACGGCACCCTTTCGACGCAGCTCCTCTCGCCAAACTGGACCGCCTCACCGCGTTGGTGGCCGCTGTTTGCGATCTCGGGCGCGCTCACGGTGCTCTTCGTGGTTGGAATCGTCGTGACCTTCGCGCGCGGCATCGGAGCGTGGGGCAATAACATTCCCGTCGCGTGGGCGTACGGCATTGTCAACTTCGTTTGGTGGATCGGAATCGGCCACGCTGGGACCTTCATTTCCGCGTTCTTGCTATTGCTCAATCAGCACTGGCGCGCGTCGATCAATCGGATCGCAGAAGCGATGACGTTGTTTGCTCTCGTGAACGCATCGCTCTTCCCGCTGCTGCACCTTGGCCGCCCCTGGTTCTTTTACTGGCTCGTTCCGTATCCGGCGACGATGGGTGTGTGGCCGAACTTCAAGAGCTCTCTTCCCTGGGACGTCGCCGCGATCTCGACATACTTCACCGTCTCGCTGCTCTTCTGGTACCTCGGGTTGGTACCCGACCTTGCCGCGGCGCGCGATCGCGCCCCTGGTCGATTGCGCCGACAGGTCTACGGGGTGTTCGCGCTCGGGTGGCGCGGACGTGCGACCGAATGGCGGCACTATCGCCTCGCGTACACGTTGCTCGCTGGTCTCGCGACGCCGCTCGTGATCTCCGTGCACAGCATCGTGAGCCTCGATTTCTCGATCACGCAGCTCCCTGGATGGCACTCGACAATCTTCCCGCCGTACTTCGTCGTCGGCGCGATCTACTCGGGCTTCGCAATGGTGCTGATGCTCATGCTGCCGATTCGCCGCGCGTTCGGTCTCGAGGGCATTATAACGACGCGGCACCTCGACAATATCGGCAAGCTGGTTCTCGTCACCGGCTCGATCGTCGCCTACGCGTACCTCTGCGAGATGTTCGTCGCGTGGTACAGCGGCGATCCGTTCGAGCGTTACGCGATGCTCATCGCCCGCCCCCTCGGCCCGTACGCGATCCTCTTCTGGGTAATGATCACGGCGAACGTCGTGACACCGCAGTTGTTCTGGTCGGCGCGTCTGCGGACGAGCCCTGTGGCGCTCTTTCTCGCTGGCATCACGATCTGGGTCGGGATGTGGATTGAGCGTTTCATCATCATCGTCGGCTCGCTGAGCCGCGACTTCTTGCCATCGAGCTGGCACTCTTATGCGCCGACCTGGGTCGATTGGAGTTTGCTCATCGGCAGCGTTGGTTTATTCTCGCTGCTCTTTCTGACTTTTCTGCGGTGGGTACCCTTTGTACCGCTGACCGAGATAAAGCGGCTGCGGTTCCAGCTGTCGGGCCGGGGAGCATGACGTGGCTTTCTCGCTTCGATCCCACGCGCGCCGAGGCACCTGGGGACCGTTAATATGAAGACCGACATCCGGCTTCTCGCCGAATTCGCCCACCCTGGCGACTTGCTCCGCGCCGTCGAGACGCTCCGTCGCGAGCAATATCACGACCTCGAGACCTACACCCCCTTCGACATTCCCGAGCTCGACGAATCGCTCGGCCTACGACGGTCTCGGCTCGGCTGGCTCGCGCTCGCCGGTGGCATCGCCGGACTTCTGGTGAGTTACGGTATTCAGTGGTGGGCGAACGTGCATTCGTATCCACTCAACGTCGGGGGACGGCCGCAACATGCGGTGCCGGCATTTCTGCTCGCGACATTCGAGGGCACCGTCCTGGCGGCCTCCCTCGCCGTGTTCTTCGGCGTGCTCATCGTTCTTCGTCTTCCGCGACTCTGGTCGAGCGAAGACGACGTGGATGACTTCCAGCGTGCGTCGATCGATCGGTACTGGCTCGCGATGCGCACCTTCGCGAGCGAGCGCGATCGCTCACACGCGGAGCACCTGTTACGTGACGCCGGCGCGCTGCGAACGATCACTCGCCTCGGTCCAAGCTGGGTGACGCTCGCTAGACCGCTGGTGCTCGTGATCGCGCTCGCCATTGGCCTGAATGCGTGCACGGACCACGTCGCCAACGGCTTCGACTGGAAGCGCATGCGCGGGCAGCCCAAATACATGCCCTATGGCAGCAGCGACTTCTTTGTGGACGGCAAAGCGATGCGGTCTCCTCCCGGCGGGACAATCCCGCGCGAGGCCGTGTTGCGACCGAGTGGCACCGCAGAGTCGGCCACAGTGCTGCGCGGCGCAAACCGCTTCGTGATCTTCTGCGCCGTTTGCCACGGGGAGCATGGTGACAGCGCCGGCGTCGTCGGCGACAACATGCAGCCGAAGAAGCCACCGTCGTTGCTCGACCCTGCCGTTCGCGCGCTCACGTCGGAGCAACTGTACAAAGTGATCACGGACGGCTTCGGATACATGCCTTCGTACTCGGCCGAGCTGACCGCAGCAGACCGTTGGGCGGTCGTTGCGTACGTGGGCAGGCTACAAACCGCCAGTCGCACTGACTCGACGCGAGGAGTGTCGCGATGAAAGGCATCGGGCGTGTCGGAGCCATCGTCGGTGCAGCCGGATTGGTGTTGTTCATCATTGGCGTGATGATCGAACCACGCCAGGCGCTGATGTCGTACGTCTTCGCCTATGCCACCGTGCTGACCATCGTGCTCGGAGCACTGATTCAAGTGATGATGAGCAACGTCACGGGTGCACGATGGTTCACCGTGATGCGTCGCGTCACGATCCACGTCGCCGGTGCGATGCCGGCGCTCGCGGTGCTCGCTATTCCATTGTTCGTTGGACTTTCGACGATCTATTCGTGGACGTCTCCTTCTGCGATGCCGGCGGCGACTCGCGAGATTGTCGAGAGAAAGTCGGCGTGGCTCAATGCACCGTTCTTCGTTGGTCGCGGCATATTTTATCTCCTGGTGTGGCTCGCGACCGCCGAGATCTTGCGTCGCTGGTCTATACAGCTCGATACGAAAAGCGGTCTCGCTGCAGCGGCCGACACGCGACGGCTGAGGCGACTCAGTGCCGGTGGATTGGTGGCTGTCGGCCTAACGCTGACGTTCGCATCGTTCGATTGGCTCATGTCGCTCGAGCCCACGTGGTATTCGACGGTCTATGGCGTCTACGTGTTCGCGGGCGGGTTTGTGGCGGCGCTCGGGCTCATCGCAATCCTCGCGCGTGCGGCGTCGCGTTCTGGCAACGTCCTCGATGGCGCGGTTACGCCCGAGCATTTTGGCGCGCTCGGCAAGCTGGTGTTGACCTTCGTGATTTTTTGGGCCTACATTGCCTTTTCGCAATTCCTCATCATCTGGATCGGCGACGTCCCGCTCGACGCCTCGTGGTACGTGACCAGAGGTGCGGGCAGCTGGGGGACTCTGGCATTGATCGTCGTCGCCGGGCAATTCGCGCTGCCGCTTGTACTGCTCCTTCCGAGACTGCCCAAGCGACGGCCGCGTTTCCTCGCCGCGATCGGGTGGC
>DATBBP010000057.1:0-2065 GCA_036270935.1 Gemmatimonadaceae bacterium | reverse complement strand
CCACCGCAAGCGCGACCTAGGAGAGCTGGTATTTGTCGATTTAAGGGACCGAACTGGCCTCGTTCAAATCTCTTTCGATCCGCGCTTCACACCACTCGACACAGTGAAGCTCGCCGCGACCCTTGGACCGGAAAGCGTCGTCCTCATCGAGGGCGAGGTTGTCGCGCGCCCGACGGAGATGCGCAACCCGGAGCTGGCGACCGGTGACGTGGAGGTGCGCGCCAAGAGCCTAACGATTGCGGGGCCGGCGCAGCCGCCGGCGATTCCGGTCGCTCGTGTGCGTGGCGAGCCTCTCCCAGCGGAGGAGCTACGCCTTCGCCATCGATATCTGGACCTGCGGCGTCCGGAGTTGCAAGAGAACATCATTCTCCGACATCGCTTGATGCAGGCGACGCGGCGCTTTCTGAGCGACCGCGGTTTTCTCGAGGTCGAGACGCCGATCCTAACGAAGCCGACACCCGAGGGCGCCCGGGACTATCTCGTGCCGAGTCGCGTGCACGCGGGCGAGTTTTACGCACTGCCGCAGTCCCCGCAGCTGTATAAGCAATTGCTCATGGTCGCGGGCTTCGATCGTTACTTCCAAATCGCGCGCTGCTTTCGGGATGAGGACCTTCGCGTCGATCGCCAGCCCGAATTCACGCAGATCGATATCGAAGCCTCCTTCATTGCGCAGGACGACATCATCGCGCTCACCGAGGGGCTGATCGCGACGATCTGGGGTGAAGTCGGCGTCGGCGTGCCGCCGACGTTCCAGCGCATGACATACAGTGATGCGATGGAACGTTACGGGTCGGACCGTCCGGATCTGCGTTACGAGTTGGAGCTCTTCGACGCGAGCGACGCATTTCGCGACACGGAGTTCACGATCGCACGCAATGCGATCGCGACTGGCGGTCGTGTGCGCGGAATTCGGATTCCCGGCGGCGCCAGCGCGGGAAGCTTGTCCAGGAAGCAATTGGACGAGATTGAAGCCATTGCCAAAAGCGCCGGGGCCGGCGGACTTGTCAGATTGAAGCGGACTAATGGGCAGCTTGAAGGTCCGGCGGCGAAGTTCCTGCATGACGGAGCGGCAACCCAGCTTGCCCTCGCCGAGGGCGATCTGGCGTTGCTGGTCGCGGGGCCGAATCACGTCTCGAGCCCGGCGCTCGATCGGGTTCGTCAGGAGGTGGGACGCCGGCTCGCACTCATAAGGGAGGACGCGAGGGTTTTCCTCTGGGTGACGGACTTCCCGCTCTTCGAGAAGGACCCCGGAACCGGCCGCTTGCAGGCGGTGCATCATCCTTTCACGGCGCCGCATCCGGCCGACATCGGCAGGCTGGAGAGCGCACCGGAGACTGTGCGCGCGCAGGCATACGATGTTGTACTGAACGGCACCGAACTGGGCGGAGGTAGCATTCGAATCAGCGACCCGGCGCTTCAATCGCGAATCTTTTCCCTGTTGGGGATCGACGAGGCCACGGCGAACGCGCGTTTTGGCTTCCTGCTGGAGGGGCTTCGTTCCGGTGCGCCACCTCATGGTGGGATTGCGTTCGGTTTCGACCGCATCGCGATGCAGCTCTCCGGCGCAACGTCACTGCGGGATGTCATTGCATTTCCGAAGACGACGGCAGCACGCGCCCTGTTCGAGGGCGCACCGTCGCATGTCTCGCCAGAGGATCTGCAAGAGCTTCACATTCGCGCCGACGAGCCGGGGGGGACCCCGTGAGCGACGGCAGCGTTACTCAAAAGCTCAACACCGAAGGCGCTGATCTGCTCACGCTTGCCGGGGTGAACGACGGCAATCTGGTCGAGCTGTCCCGCATCGGTGGGGTCAAAGTAGCCCTCCGCGGGGACACGCTCAGCATCACCGGTCCCTCGCAGTTCGTCGATCGTGCTTTGGACATCGCGCGGCGAATGATCGAGTCGGCACGACAACGTGTCGAGCTCTCACCCGACGACGTGCTCCGCATTAGCGACGAGGTCGATCGGAGGCAATCGGGAACGGACGCCCGCGACAATGGCGATTACGCTGACGACACGGGGTACACGAATGGCGGCGGCGTCGGCGTGGACGCGCAACGGATCG
>DATBBP010000056.1:0-5507 GCA_036270935.1 Gemmatimonadaceae bacterium | reverse complement strand
CGTGACGACCGGTGGCATCGTTGGCCGAGTGATCTTCATAAGAGAAACGATGAAGGATGGCGCGCCCGTGAAGTCGATGGAAGATCAGGTCACGATCAAGTCGGACGAATCACGGCTCATCGTCGAGCGCGGCCGAATTGCGCGGATCACGAGTGCCAAGCGCGCCGAGACGAGCGCGTCGGCGACGCCAAGCTCGTGAGGCATAACGAACCGGGATCGAGAAAAACCTCGTGAGTTTGTTGGATATTCGGGTCTACGGCGATCCAGTGCTCCGTTCGGAGACGAAGATCGTGATTGACGTTACGCCGGAGCTGCGCCGACTGGTCGAGGACATGTTCGAGACGATGTACGCGGCAAAGGGAATCGGGCTCGCCGCGCCGCAGGTCGGACGACTCGAGCGATTGTCGGTTGTCGACGTTGACGGCCAGCGCCTCGTACTCTTCAACCCGGAGATTGTCGAGAGCGATTCGAAAAAAATCAAAGGCGAAGAGGGATGTCTTTCGATTCCCGAGATCTACGGAGACGTCGACCGCTCGGCACGGGTACTCGTGCGCGCCATGGATGCGGATGGAAAAACGTACGAGGTCGAGGGTAAGGAGCTGCTCTCGCGATGTCTCCAGCACGAGATCGACCACCTGCACGGCCGGCTGTTCATCGATTACCTGAGCGCGTTCAAGCGTCGCGCCGCAGCCAGCAAGTGGGCGAAGGAAAAAGAGAAGTATCCCGGTAACATCCGTCGCCTAACGCCGGACGAGATCGCTGAGCACCACCACCGAGACGATGAGCTCTGAGTAATGCGCGTGCTCTTCTGGGGCACGCCGGAGTTCGCGACGCCCGCGCTCCGCGCTCTCATCGGCGAGGGATTCGAAGTCGTCGGGGCGGTGACGCAACCCGATCGGCCCGTCGGGCGGTCGCGGTCGATGGTGCAGTCGTCGCCGGTGAAACAGATTGCAGTCGATGAAGGAATTCCTATTCTGCAGCCCGAGCGTCCACGCGGCGACGATTTTGTCGCTGAGCTCTCGGGACTCTCGCCCGATCTGTCCGTTGTCGTTGCGTACGGCCACATATTGCCGAAGGCAGTCATCGATCTTCCCGCGCGCGGCACCGTGAACATTCACGGCTCGCTCCTTCCGTCACTTCGCGGGGCGGCGCCGATTCAAGCAGCGATTCGCCACGGATTCGTCGAAACAGGCGTCACCATCATGCGCATGGTTCCAGCGTTGGACGCTGGTCCAATCATTCTCCAGGCACGTACCGAGGTCCTCGAGGATGAGACCTATGGCGAGCTCTCGCTACGCCTCTCCGAGCTTGGAGCGCTGACGCTCGTCGAAGCGCTTACGCTGATGGAGTTAGGCGATTCGAGGGAACAGTCACAAGACGACTCCCTCGCGACGTATGCGCACAAGATCGACCGATCGACTGCGTGGGTGGACTGGAACGCGAGCGCCGCGAATGTTTGCAGACTCATTCGCTCGCTCGATCCAAAGCCTGGCGCCGTCACCATGCTGCGCGGCAGCGAGGTGAAGCTGTTCGGGGCGAAGCTCGCGCCTCACCGCGTTTCGACGATGCCCGGCCAGATTCAGTCGATCGACGAAGATGGCTTGACCGTCGCGTGTGGCGAGGGCGCGGCACGGATTACGGTGGTACAGCCGGCAGGCAAGCGTCGGTTGTTGCCTAACGAATGGGCGCATGGCCGTGGCGCGGCGGTTGGCGATCGCTTCGAAACCGCGCCGGCGGCCGTCTCGTAGCCACAGGCGTGGACACCGAGCCCACACCCGCCGTCGTGCCATTTCTGCACGCCGTCACGAACGACGAAATTGTCAGCCGGGCGAATTTTCTGGATCGCGCGCGAACCGTAATGCGCGCGTCGGGGGAACGAGGCGCGTTACAGCTTCGGGCTCCGCGCATGGCGCACCGCGATTCGAGCAAGTTCGTGGAGCTCGCGCTCACGCTCGCGGAAGAACAGGCGCGAACGGGCGCGTGGCTCGTCGTCAACGATCGTCTCGATGTCGCGCTCATTGTCTGCGCACGCGGCGTTCAGCTCACCGCGCGCTCGCTCGATGTTGCCGATGCAGTGCGCGTGTTGCTCGAGCGAGCCGCAGAGTGTGGAGCAGATCCGAATGCAGCGATCGGTGCGAGCCTGCATTCGCTCGAGGAAGGCATCGCGGCGCGTCTCGCCGGGGCGACCTGGGGTGTCGTTGGCGATGTGCTGGCTGCCCATGCATCGCCGGCCGACGAGGTCAACCCGAGTCGATCAACGAACGGCAGCGGCCCGGCGCTGCTCGAACGCCTCGTCAGGTTTTCGGGCCTTCCGATCGTGGCGATCGGCGGAATTGTTCCGCAACATGTTGCGCCGTTGCGCCGAGTCGGCGTGCGCGGCGTCGCCGCGATTCGCGGAATCTGGGATGCCGATGATTCCGAGCGTGCCGTCACCGACTATCTTTCCGCCTATGACTCGGAGGTGGGACGATAGCCGCTCGGCGCTAGGCGGAGCGAACGACGGCGGCGCTGATGCCCCATCAGGCGGCGCGCCGGCGAGAGTCGTAACGCCGGGCGGAGTCACCGACGCACGCGCCGCTGCCGCGGCGATCTGTACGGATCTTCGCGCTGGCGAGCTGCTCGACGCATCGTTCGACCGGCGCGTGGGCGACGAATACCACCTCGACGCGCGCGATCGACGTTGGACTCGCGAGCTCGTCTACGGAATGCTGCGTCGGCGCTCCCGTCTCGACGCATTCCTGAATGAGCGCGTGCGAAACGGCATTGCGCGACTCGACGCCGATCTTCTCGATCTGCTCCGCCTCGGCGCGTTCCAACTCTTGTACATGGGAAGCGTCCCGGCGTACGCCGCTATCGCCCAGACGGTGGAGCTTGCGAAGCGGCGGCATGGAATGGGCGCGAGCAAGCTCGCCAATGCGGTGTTGCGCCGGCTCGATCGCGAGCGCGATGCGCTGCGTTTACCCACGCCTTCGGATCCCCTCGATGCGCTTGCTCTCGAGTACTCGCACCCGCGCTGGTTGATCGCGCGGTGGATTGCGCGCTGGGGTGAGGAAGAAACGCGTCGGCTACTCGAAGCGAACAACGGTGAAGCGCCGCTCGTCGCGCGCCCGTATCACGCAGTGCGTGAACAGCTCGAGGCGATGCTCGAGGCGGCTGGTGTTCGCGTCGACGAAGCTCCGCTCGCGCGCGACAGCATCGTGCTGAGCAGCCAGGTTTCTTCGCTCACCGACCTGGGCGCATTTCGGCAAGGGTTGTTTCACCTGCAGGATCCCGGCTCGACTCTCGTCACACAGTACGCGTGCGTGCCAACCGGAGCAGTGGTCGCGGACCTGTGCGCGGCTCCGGGTGGGAAATCGATCGAGCTGTCACGGAATGCATCGCGGGTGTACGGCAGCGACGTCTCGCTGGGCCGTTTGCGGCGGCTCATCGGCAACGCGAGGCGGCTGGAGATCCCGCACATTTTCCCGTATGTCGCCGACGCACGAATGCCCGCCATTCGACCCGTGGACTTCGTGCTCATCGACGTTCCGTGCACCGGGACGGGCACGCTGCGCCGTCATCCTGATGGACGATGGAGATTGAAGCCATCGGATCTTGCCGTGCTTGGTGCGCTGCAGCGCTCGATCTTCAGGGCGGCGGCGCAGGTCGTGCGACCGGGCGGACTCCTCGTGTATAGCACTTGCTCATTGGAGCCGGAAGAGAATGACGCGCAACTCGAGTCATTCCTCGCGGAGAATCCGGGGTGGCGTCTCGAGCCGCCGCCGGAGGGCACCGTACCGGCCGCAGTGCTGGACGCCGGCCGGTTGCGCGTGCTTCCGCAGCGGCATGGGATTGATGGCGCCTTCGCTGCTCGCCTGCGCAGGACGGGAGGGGAGCAGTGAATTGGCGCGGCGTCATCCGCCGCTTCATTCCGTATCTCATCGCGATCGTCGGCGGATTCTTGCTCGCCTACCTTGTTGCCGCTTTCGTCTTCTTTCCGTCGGGCGTCATTAGCCAGGATCTCAAGGTGCCTAACGTGATCGGGCTCGATCTGACGACGGCGCAGCAGCGGCTCACTCAAGCAGGATTCGGCTCGGAACAGGGCGAAACGCGATTTCACGCTACCGCACCGAAAGGCACGGTGCTCGATCAGAACCCGCCGGCGGGAAGCAAGGAGGCCGCGGGCACCAAGGTGGCGCTCGCCATCAGCGGCGGACAGCGAATGGCGGTGGTGCCGAACGTCGTCGGGATGGCGCGCCCAGATGCCGAACGCGTCCTCGATCAGGCCGGATTCGACGTTGGGGATGTGTCCGAACAGCCTGGCCAGACCGCACGGGGCGAGGTGCTCGACACGCGCCCTCGTCCGGGGACGGAGACGCCGATTCCCGGACCGGTCGCCCTCGTTCTCAGTGGAGGACCGGCGACCATTCAGGTTCCCGATGTCGTCGGTCGCAGCTTCGCGCAGGCGAGACAGCTTCTTCAGCAGCTCGGCCTCGCCGTCGGCGACGTCGCGACGCCTAACGGCGGGCAACCCGACGGCGGTGCGATGGTCATGTCGCAGTCGCCAGCTGCTGGCGCTCAGGTGCCAGCGGGGTCCAAGATCACACTGCGCGTCGGATCGTAACCGGAGAGATCTTCGTGGCCATGCACGCCCACGCCCCGCGTATAGCGCCGAGCATCCTCTCGGCGGATTTCGCACATCTCGCCGACGAGATCGCAACGTGCGAGGCGGGAGGGGCGGATCTGCTTCACATCGATGTCATGGACGGACAATTCGTCCCGAATATCACCTTCGGTACCAAGGTCATCGAGACAGTGCGGCGGCTGACGGACCTGCCGCTCGACTGCCACCTGATGATTGTGCAGCCCGAGCGGTACTTCGACGACTTTGCCGCCGCAGGCGCGACGGGGATTACGATTCACGCCGAGGTGTCGCCGCACCTGCAACGCCAGCTCGTCCGTATTCGTGAGGTCGGTTGCCGCGCTGGCGTTGCCTTGAACCCTTCGACCTCGTTAACGGGTATCGTTGAGGTGCTGGCGGATCTGGATCTGCTCTTGATCATGACGGTGAACCCCGGATTTGGAGGGCAGGAGTTCATACCGCACTCGGTGGACAAGATTCGACGAGCGCGCCAGATATTGGCCGAGGCGGGAAGTCGTGCGACGCTGGAGGTTGACGGGGGTATCGCGCGCGACACCATCGGAAGCTGCTGGCGGGCCGGGGCCGACACCTTCGTGGCCGGAAATGCGATATTCTCATCGAAGGACCCTCAGAACGAGATTACCGCGCTGCGAGATCAATGCGCTGTAAGTGTGTGACGGATTGAGCGGTGCGTAGAGCGTGGAGCGTCGGACGATGACTGTCAGACAACAGTGGACGATCGTTGGGGCCGTTGTGGCTCTCCTCGGCGCCGGTTTGTTTGCCGGGGTGAAGCTGTTTGCCGACGACCTCTTTCCGGTTGCCGTCGGGTCAGTCGCGCCGACTTTCAAGGCTAAGGATCTCGCCTCGGGCGCAACGCGCACGATCG
>DATBBP010000055.1:0-4097 GCA_036270935.1 Gemmatimonadaceae bacterium | reverse complement strand
ACCTGATTATCGACGAGACGCGACCGCGTCGCCCTTGCAGAATGAGATCGTCGGCTCGACCGGGCGGCTGCTCTGGATCCTCTTCGGCTGCGTGCTGCTCGTGTTGCTCGTCGGCTGCGTCAATGTCGCGAACCTGCTGCTGGCACGGGCGACGGCGCGTGCGCGCGAGCTCAGCGTAAGGGCGGCGCTTGGCGGGGGACGCGGTCGACTCATCCGTCAGCTCCTCACCGAGAGCCTCCTGCTTTCCATGCTCGGTGCCTCGTTAGGCGCTGCCTTCAGCATCGGTGGTGTGCGATGGCTCGTCGCGGTGCTGCCGCCCGGTATTCCGCGGGCGGACGAGATCGCGGTGAACGGAACGGTGTTGGCGTTCACGACCGTTGTCGCCATCGTTACCGGCGTGCTGTTCGGCATCGTGCCGGCGCTCCGCGCGACGCAACACGCAAAGGCGGGATCGTCAGTGGACCTCGGACGCCGGACGAGTCACGGAGCGCCGCATCATCGCGTCTCGAGCATCCTCGTGGCCGCGGAGCTTGCATTGGCGGTTTTGCTCGTCGTCGCGGCGACGCTGTTCGTTCGAAGCTTTGCGGCGCTGCGCGGTGTGGGCCTCGGCTTCGATACCGAGCACGTCATCGCGGCGCGGATCACTCCGCCTAACGGTCGCTATACCGATACGGCGCGTGTGAGCATGTTCTACAATGCGGTGGTCGAGCGCCTCACGGCGACCCACGGCGTGTCACACGTCGCGATCGTCGACAAGCTACCGATGGCACAGGCCGTCTGGGGTGTCGCGCTCCGCGTCGAAGGACAGTTCGAGGACAACAAGCACTTGCTGCCGACGATCGGACACCTGCAGCAGGTGACCCCGGAGTACTTCCAGACAATGCGCATTCCGCTGCTGCGTGGCAGGCAATTCACCGCCGCGGATCGGGCGGGCCAGCTGCCAATCGCCATCGTCAGCCAGAGCGTCGCGCAACGGTTCTGGCCTAACGCGGATCCGATTGGACGGAGAATCGGCATGCCTTGGGATTCGCCGTTGCTGACCATAGTCGGCGTCGTGCCCGACACCAAGCAGGACAGCTTGCGGGACACGTCTCGAACGAGTGTCTACCTGCCGTGGGCGCAACGGGCGGCTTTCATCGGCAGCGAGATGTGGGTGCTGGTGCGGAGCACCAGCGATCCGACTCCACTCGCGGCGGCTGTGCGCGCTGCCGTACGTGGGCTCGATCGTACGGTGGCCGTGAGCGACATCCGGACGATGGACGCGGTTGTCGCGGAGTCGATTCGCGGAACGCGATTCACCGTGCTACTCGTTGGTGCGTTCGCGCTCGCGGCGCTCTTGCTCGGCGCAATCGGGATCTATGGCGTGATGTCCTATCTCGTCGGCCAGCGAACGCAGGAAATGGGGATTCGACTAGCGCTCGGTGCGTCAACAACCGCCGTGATCAGTCTCGTTGTCGGACGCGCCGCACGGCTCGCCGCGGTGGGCGTTGCGATTGGTATCATCGCGGCACTCTTCGCGACGAGATGGCTCAGCGCGCTGTTATACGAGGTCTCGGCGACGGATCCGATCACGTTCGTTGCCGTGCCGTTGCTGTTTCTTGTCGTGGCAGTGCTGGCCAGCTATGCCCCCGCCCGGCGGGCGACGCGAATCGATCCCGTTCGGGCGTTGCGGGCCGAGTAGCCCAGATGCCAGGGAACTATCTCGCGCTCGCCAGTCGGGGCTTCGGATCTCCGAGCTTCGCCATCCGCCTAACGTACTCCGCTGCCTGGCCATGCGTTGCAAACCAGACCTTTCCCTTCGCGACCGAATCGATGTGGGCCAGCAGCTGCTCGAGCGCGATGATGCGCGACCGATGACCGGAGATATGCGGGTGCATGGTAAGCACGAGCATCGTTCCTTCCTCGAGCGCTTTGTCGAATTCGTCCATCCAGACACGCGCGACCTCGCGCGGCGGGCTGTAGCTGTTGCCTCTTGGGTCGAAGAGTGGCGCGTCGTCCAGGATCCATTCGACGGGAATCTCCACCATCCCCGTCGGCTGGCCATCCTGTAGTAACTCGTATGGTTTCTCGTCGGCCATGAGCGAACTCTCATAACGGAAGCCGAGGTCGCGCAGGATGCCTAACGTGTTGGGACTCATGTTCCAGCTCGGCGCACGATACCCCGTCGGCTTGGTGCCGGTGAGCTGCGTGAGCTCGGCAATCGCCTTCGTCAGCAACGCGCGCTCGGCGGAATCGGGCAGCGTG
Organism: Gemmatimonadaceae bacterium; assembly: GCA_036270935.1. Classification (GTDB taxonomy): domain Bacteria; phylum Gemmatimonadota; class Gemmatimonadetes; order Gemmatimonadales; family Gemmatimonadaceae; genus AG2. The sequence continues at coordinate 1,853 of DATBBP010000055.1, read as the reverse complement.
GTGTTCATCTCGTGAATCCAGCCGTGCACGCCGAACTCGTGGCGTCCGCTCTGTTTGATCACGGTCGCCATCTCCGGCGCGAGGGCGAGACTCACCGACGGAACGAAGAAGGTCGCCGGGACCTTGTAACGATCCAGCAACTTCAGGATACGGGCGAGGCCTTCGCGCGAGCCATATTGACCCTGCGAGAGCGAGCCGGGGTTCGGCTCGCCAAAGCGGAGCGCGACGGTTTCATTGTCGACGTCGAAAGACAGTAGGACGGCAACTCGGGCGCCGTTCGGCCACGCGTTAGGTTGCAGCGACTGGCCGGCGCGGACGGCGTTCACGACGGTGCGCACGGTGTCCATGCTCCACTTCCACCCAGGCTTCACGTTCGTCGGCGTGGGCTGTGCCTGCGCGAGCAGCACCGACGGGAGGAAAAGGAGGACGATGCTCTTCATGGTCGACTCCCAGGAAAGTCAGGGGGAGTATGGGCGTGAAGTGGCCGGCTGTGAAGCCTCTTGTCATTCTGAGGAGCGAGCCGAAGAAGGATCAAATATGCCTCGTTAGACGCTTGCCACCAATAAAGGACGCTAGATCCTTCGCAAGCTCAGGATGACATGCGGGAACCCTCTGGCGGACCCCTCGTCCATTCCTACATTCGCACCATGGGCAGCCCCACACCGCTGCAAGATCTCTCCAAGCTCCGCATCGACCGCGATTCACCGTCGCCGGGTGTCCGCCGAGCGGTGGTGCGAAATGCGATCTTTGCGCTGATCGTGTTCGGCTTGGCGGCAACGGTGCTGTTGGTGTTGCGCGCACGATCGGTCGTACCGGTGCAGACGATTGTCGTTGCGGCGTCGACCGACCCTGGGGCGAAGGCAGGCTCGGGAAGCGGCGCGACGAGTGTCACGGCCAACGGGTATATTGTCGCTCGCACACGCGCTTCCGTGTCCTCGAAAGTTCCGGGCCGACTGGCCTTTCTCGCTGTGAGCGAGGGATCGTTCGTGAGTGAGGGCGAGATCATTGCCCGGCTCGAGAATGGCGACTACGAAGCACAGGTTGCCGAAGCAAACGCGAACATCGCCACGAGCCACGCGCAGCTGGTCGAAGCCGAAGCGGATCGCGATCAGCAGGCGAATGACGCCAAGCGTCTGCGCGACATTCGCTCGCAGAACAAGCAGCTCGTGTCGCAGCAGGAAGTGGACGCGGCGGAAACGAAGTTTGCGACCGCCGAGGCGCGAGTGAAGGCGGCGCAGGCGCGCGAGATTGCCTCCGAAGCGTCGTTGCGGTTCGCGCGTGTGAATCTCGCGAACACGGAGATTCGCGCGCCATTCACGGGCACGGTGCTGCGCAAGGAGGCGGAGGTCGGCGAGGTCGTTGCGCCGTCGGTCGGCGGAGGGCTGACCCGCGGCGCCGTCGTGACGATGGCCGATCTCAAAAGCCTCGAGGTCGAGGTCGACGTCAACGAAGCGTACATCGCGCGACTGCACAGCGGACAAGCCGCGCGTATCACGCTCGACGCGTATCCGGATACATCGTTTGTGGGGCGTGTTAGGCAAGTTGTGCCGACGGCCGACCGTCAACGTGCGACGGTACAGGTGAAGGTGACGATCGTCGACCGGGATCCGCGCATCCTGCCGGAGATGGGCGCGCGCGTCGATTTCCTCGAGCCGGAAGCGAGGCTGGCCGGTGCACCGGCCGTTGCCGCGCCACCACGTATTCGCGTGCCAGCGACAGTCGTTCACGAGGAGAATGGTCAATCGATCGTATGGCTGGTGCGCGACGGGCGACTCGAGTCGCGCGTCGTCGAAGCTGGGCCGAGCAGCGCCGGATACCGCGAGATTCGCAAAGGGCTCTCGGGAGGCGAGATG
>DATBBP010000054.1:0-5797 GCA_036270935.1 Gemmatimonadaceae bacterium | reverse complement strand
GTAGACGAGGATGCGGACCGAGGCGTTTGGAACACGCTTCGCCGGCCCGTTAGGCGTCGCCGACGCGGCAGTGAGCAGCAGGGAGACGAGGGACGCCGCGAATGAAAGCGCGCGTGATCGTGTCATCGCAGTGGAGAGCTCGAAGAGGATGCTACCAATGTGGCGCACCAACGGCTCACCAGCTAGCACTCCCGTACCTTCTTCTCTTCGAGAGCGGGAAACAGGACGTTGAGGTGCGTGGCGTATGGAAAGGCAGTCATGATGAGGTCAGCCGGTTGTGCGCCGAGTCGCCTCTTCGTACTCTGGAGTTGCCTACCACATGTTAATGTCGGAGAAGAGATCATGTCCTGCGCTTCGATGATCTTTCATTGCTCGCGTGCTGGGTTATGCGCGGTTTTTCTCGCGGCGGTTTCGCGTGTCGACGCGCAGGAACCAGCCGGCGAGTCTCGAGCGATGCTGCATTCGGCGGCTTATCAGATAGCCGCCGCCGTGACGCCCCTCCCCGACGAGATGCGCGCCGGCGCGACGGTCCTCGGTTACACCGCGATCGGCAAGCCAATCGTCACGCTGCGCGAGGGTAAGAACGACATGATCTGTCTCTTGCCCGATCCCACCGCGCCGGCATTTCACGCTGCCTGTTATCACAAGGCGATGGAACCGTTCATGGCTCGCGGTCGGGCGTTGCGCGCAAGCGGCGTGACCGGCGGCCAGGTCGACACCGTGCGTTTTGCGGAAGTGAAGTCGGGCAAGCTCAAGATGCCGACGCAGCCAGCGATGCTCTATCAGGTCTTCGGCGGCACGTTCGATTCTGTCACTGCGAAAGCGACGGACGGCAGCTTGCTCTACGTCACCTACATCCCGTTCGCGACACCGCAGACAACGGGCATCTCCGCAACGCCGAGCCGAACGTCACCGTGGATCATGTTCCCGGGCACGCCGAAGGCGCACATCATGTACACTGGTACAAAGATGTGAATACTGTCGCCTGTAGCTCACCATCGCGGCGCTTGATGAGCTGACCTTTCTCTTTCTCGTTACGCAGGCTGGTTACGGCAAGTCAACCACCCAACTCCACTGGGCGGCGGTTCAGGTGTGACCCTCTCATCAGCCTCGGAAAGCGCACACGAGACTCACCGCCGTCTTGCTCACGATTGCGCTCACGTTGTCGCCGAGGTGTTCGACGAGTACCACGAACGATTCCGCCTCGTCGCGCGCCGCGCGGCCCGACACTTTCGTGCCCGCGACTGGGTCGCCGTGCGCGAGGAGTCGACCGACCGATTGCGCCTGTACGCGCACACAGTCAATCACGCCATTGCCCAAGTCGTTAGGCGTGCGCGCGATGTCAGCGTCGAGCGTGGCCTCTGGGTGGCGATGCGCGAGAAGTATGCGGAGCTCGCCACCGGGCGCCTGGATCGCGAGATCGCCGAAACGTTCTTCAGCTCCGTGACGCGCCGCCGATTCGGGACCACCGGCGTCGACCGAGACATCGAGTTTCAGCATCCGTGGTCATCCGAAGTCGCCGCACGCCCCTCCGATGCGGCGCGACGTTGGTGCTCTGGCGTCGGCGGCACGCGAGCCCTTGCGACGCGCATTCTCGCCGATCTTGGTCACGCGCTCTCCGACCCGAGTGGCGATGCACAGCGTGTCGGTGACGCGATCGCGCGCGGTGTGCGCGAAGCATTCGGCGACACGCAGGTCGCGGGAGCCGACTTGTTGACGAGCCTTTTCTATCGGAACAAGGGAGCGTACCTCGTCGGCCGCCTCGCGTGCGACGAGCATCGCTGGCTGCCACTCGCGCTCGCACTCACCGCGAATGACGAGGGCATCGCCGTCGACGCAGTACTCACGTCCGCGGACGAGCTCGCGATCGTTTTCGGCTTTGCATGGTCGTACTTCCACGTCGACGTGTCATCCCCCGCGGCGACCGTTGCCTTTCTCGCCGAGATCATGCCGCATAAACGCATCGACGAGCTCTACACGTCGATCGGCTACAACAAGCATGGGAAGACAGAGCTCTATCGCACGCTCGTGCATCATCTCTCTCAGGCCGATGCGCGGTTCGAGGATGCGCCGGGCGTCAAGGGCCTGGTCATGTCGGTGTTCACCCTGCCGTCCCTGAACATCGTTTTCAAGATCATCAAGGATCGCATCGGAGCGCCGAAGCGAACGACGCGCAAGCAGGTGATGGATCAGTATCGCCGCGTCTTTCTTCGCGACCGCGTCGGCCGGCTCGCCGACGCGCAGCTCTTTCAAGGCCTCGCCTTTCGTCGCGAGTGTTTCTCCGACCATCTGCTCTCCGAGCTACTTCGCGTCGCCCCGAGCGTCGTCCGCGCCGAGCGCAATGAGGTCATCCTCGAGCACGTGTATACCGAGCGTCGCGTGCGACCGCTGAATTTGTTCATCGAGGAGAATGACGCGGACCGCGCGGAAGCGGCGATCCTCGATTACGGCCAGTGCATCAAGGATCTCGCTGCCGCGAACATCTTCGCCGGCGATCTGCTGCTCAAGAACTTCGGCGTGACGCGTCATGGACGCGTCGTCTTCTACGACTACGACGAGCTCGCGCCGCTCACCGACTGTCGCTTCCGCGTGTTTCCGGAGCCGCGATCGCCCGATGACGAGCTGGCCGCGGAGCCGTGGTTCTCGGTCGGAGACAACGATGTGTTTCCAGAGGAATTCGTGTCGTTCATGGTGCCTAACGGCCCACTCCGCGACGCCTTCGCCGCTGCCCACGGCGATCTGCTGCAGCGGGACTGGTGGTGCGCCGTGCAGGACCGCGTCCGGAACGGGGAACTGGTAGACACATTCCCCTATCCAGCGACGCGCCGGCTGCGCCCGCTGTCATCCTGAGCGCAGGATGACAAGGGGATCAGAATTGTTGTCGCTCCGTCGATTCGTTCAAGGCCAGAGTGGAGCTCGCACCACCCGAAACAATCTCCGATACGACATCAAAGTAGCCGGTGCCGACTTCGCGCTGGTGACGCGTGGCCGTGTAGCCGTTCGCTTCCGCGTCGAATTCCGCCGCCTGGAGCTCCGCGTATGCGGCCATGCCGCGATCGCGGTAGCCGCGTGAGAGATCGAACATGCTGTAGTTCACGGCGTGGAATCCGGCGAGGGTTACGAACTGGAACTTGTATCCCATCGCGCCGAGCTCGCGCTGGAACCTGGCGATCGTCGTGGCATCGAGGTGCTTGCGCCAGTTGAACGACGGCGAGCAGTTGTACGCGAGCATCTTGCCCGGCGCGGCTTCATGAACTGCTTCCGCGAACCGTCGCGCCTCGGCGAGATTCGGTGTCGATGTCTCACACCAGAGCAGGTCTGCGTACGGCGCGTACGCCTTCGCGCGCGCAATGGCGCACTCGATGCCACCGCGCAGACGGAAGAAGCCCTCTGCTGTACGCTCGCCCGCGCAGAACTCGCGGTCTCGCGGATCGATGTCGCTCGTGAGCAGCTTCGCGCTGTCGGCGTCGGTGCGGGCGATGAGTACTGTCGGAACATCGCAGACGTCCGCCGCGAGCCGCGCCGCGATCAACGTGCGAATGAATTGGCCGGTGGGGACGAGCACCTTGCCGCCCAGGTGACCGCACTTTTTCTCGGACGCGAGCTGATCTTCGAAGTGCACGCCGGCGGCGCCAGCTTCGATCATCGCCTTCATCAGCTCGAACGCGTTGAGCGAACCGCCAAAACCTGCCTCGGCATCGGCGACCATCGGAGCGAGCCAGTAGCGACGCGCTCCGCCACCATTGCCGTTTGATTCACTGCGCTCGATCTGGTCGGCACGAAGGAGCGCCTGGTTGAGTCGCCTCACGAGCGCGGGAACCGAGTTCGCTGGATAGAGGCTCTGATCGGGGTAAGTCTGGCCAGCGAGATTGGCGTCGGCCGCCACCTGCCAGCCGCTCACGTAGATTGCCTCGAGCCCGGCGCGCGCCATCTGAACGGCCTGGCTTCCACTGAGCGCACCGAGCGCGGCCACATAGTCGCGCGAGGTGAGCAGCGTCCAGAGTCGTCGTGCGCCGATGTCGGCGAGCGTGTGCGCGATTCGCACGGACGGGCGGAGTCGCTCGACGTCGGCGGCGGAATAGGGGCGAGTGATACCGTCCCAGCGCCCTCTCTCGTTAGGGCCAGGCTCCGCTTCGACCGGAGCGATCCGGTCGTCGCTGGCCTCGATGCGTTCGTCGATGAATTGCGTTGAAACGGCCATGGTGTCTCCAGTCAGGCGATGACAATGGGTGGGCTGTCGTCGAGCTGTCCGTACGCTGCCGAGGTGAGGAAATCGGCCAGCGTGTCGGCGGTCGCGAGCTCATAGAAGAGCGCGCGTGCTTGCGAAAAACGTCCAACTCGGATGCGCTCGGCACCGAGCTCTCCCGTTAGGCGTTGGATCTCCTCGTCGATGACGCGTGAGAGCAGGTCGGCGGTGACAATCACGCCGGTGTCGTCGAGGCGCGCGCTGTGGTGAATCCACTGCCAGACCTGCGCGCGCGAGATTTCCGCAGTCGCGGCGTCCTCCATGAGGTGGTAGAGGGGAACGCATCCGATGCCGCGCAGCCACGCTTCGATGTATTGCACGCCGACCCGTACGTTCTGCCGCAGTCCTTCCTCCGTGCGCGTGCCGGTGGGGACACGAAGCAGATCATTGGCGGTGACGTGAGCGTCCTCGCGCAACCGGGTGATCTGGTTCGGAGTCGACATGTGCGCTTCGAAGACCTCGCGCGCGACTGGCACCAGTCCCGGATGCGCCACCCACGTGCCGTCGTGACCGTCGCGTACTTCCCGGAGCTTGTCAGCGCGGACCTTCTCGAGCGCGCGCTCATTCGCTGCCGGGTCATTCTTGATTGGAATCTGTGCCGCCATACCGCCAATCGCGTGCGCGCCGCGACGGTGACAAGTCCTGATCGCGAGCTGCGCGTACGCCCGCATGCACGGCTGCTCCATCGTTACCTGCGAGCGGTCGGGAAGAACCGCACGTGGATCGGAGGCCTGGTACTTGATGAAGCTGAAGATGTAGTCCCAGCGGCCGCAATTGAGTCCGACGATGCGGTCGCGCAGCTCATAAAGAATCTCGTCCATCTCGAACGCGGCGGCGATCGTCTCGATCAGCACCGTGACCTTGATCGAGCCGTTAGGCAATGCGAGCGCACGCTCGGCGTGTCCCAGCACGTCGTTCCAGAGCCGAGCCTCAAGATGACTCTCGAGCTTCGGCAGATAGAGATACGGTCCGCTGTCGCGCTCGATGAGCGCCGTGGCGTTGTGATAGAGAAAGAGACCGGCATCGACCAATGACGCGGCGATCGGCTTTCCGTCGAGCACGAGGTGACGCTCGACGAGGTGTAGACCCCGCGGCCGGACGATCAGCGTCGCCGTTCGTTCATTGAGCCGATAGGCTTTCCCGCTCTCGGCGTCGTGCCACTCGATGGTGCGCCGCACGGCGTCGCGCAGATTCACCTGGCCGGCGAGCATGTTCGACCAGGTTGGCGCCGAGGAATCCTCGAGGTCGGCCATGAAGACGTCAGCGCCCGAATTGAGAGCGTTGATCATCATCTTGCGGTCGGTCGGTCCCGTGATCTCGACGATGCGTCGCTCGAGGTCTCGTGGAGTCGGCGCAACAGTCCAGTCGCGTTCGCGAATCGGTTTGGTGCCGGGGAGGAAATCCAGCCGCTCCTCGGCCCGCGCGATTCGCGAGCGACGTAGCGCCCGGGAGTTCAGCAAAGTCTCGATCGACGCACCGAACTGGCGCGCCAGATCGCCGACGAGCGCTAGCGCCTCGGGCGTGAGGATGTCCGACTGCGGTCGTGACCCG
>DATBBP010000053.1:0-3803 GCA_036270935.1 Gemmatimonadaceae bacterium | reverse complement strand
CACTTCGATAACCTTCCGCAAATTGTCCGTGTTTGAGCGCAGGCAGCTCCCGTTACAGCCCACCTTGAATCGCACGCCGACGTCCCTCTGATCTAAACGTCGTCGGTGGATCGAAGTCCGGCGGATCAGCCTGACGGTTTCGGTATGTCACCATCGAGCCACGCGTTGACCAGGATCGTCGTCCCTGCTGAAACGTCATGATCGGCGGCCATGGCCCTTGCGCGAGCGCGCATGTGCTCGAAGCGTTCCGATCGCGCCACGTCGCGTAGGAATTGAAAAAGGCCCGTGTCGAAATCGTCGACGACAACGCCAGATTCGTATCGCAGTATGAGATCGGCTGCAGCCGTGCCCCGTAGCGCGACGGCTGGGGTTCCGCACGCCGCGGCCTCGAGCAGGACCAACCCCAGCGTATCGGTGCGTGCAGGCATCAGCAAGAAATGCATCGCTCGGTACATCGCAACGAGGTCGTCACCGCGTTTGTAGCCGACAAAATCGGCGCTCGCCCGAGCCCACCTCGAACGCTCGGGTCCATCACCAACGATAACCAACCGACAGCCGAGGCGATTGATCGTGTCGGCATGATCCAGGATCCGGGAGAGATGTTTTTCTCTCGCGATTCTGCCGACGAATCCAAATACGAGCCGATCCGCGATCCGATCGCTCGGCGGCATCGCGTCGGCTGTCGCAAACCGCTGAATATCGACAAACGCCGACGTGTATATGAGCCTCTGGTTCAACACACTGCTGAGGCATTGTTCGGTCCTGCTCGTATGCGCGATCAAATGGCCGCATTGTCCGTACGTCATCCGATCCCACCGGCGTGCGAGGCTGACTTTCAGCCGGGACGGGATCAGGGATGGCAGGTATTCGTCGATGTATGCAGGCCAATTCGTGTGGTAGAAGCCGACACACCGCTTTCGATATCTGGCGGCGTACCGCATCGCCGATACGCCCAGGAGCCCTTGCGTCGCAATGTGGACGACGTCGACATTCCCATAGATCGACTCGAGGTTTCTGAAATCGCCGTGTCTGACATATCCCGTGACGAGCTCCGGGTATTGCGGAAGGTGAAAGCGGAATCGTGGTGCCATGCCGATCGCGCGATGACCGCATCCGATCGATTCGTCGATTGCTCGATCGGTTGGATGAACGATTAGCAGCCGACAGAGGCCAGGGAACCGTTCGTCCATGGATCGAATCACCGCTCGATACAGCGTTGTGATTCCGTTCGTCTGATCCCAACAGTCTGTTGCGATCAACACCAGACGGCCGCTGGTCGCGTCGCGGAGCGTTGGAGGAATGTCCATGCTGGTCGCGCGTCCACGCTGGGTTCCCACCGCGGGCCGGGGACTTGAGTGCTACAGCTCGCTCACGCGCGTTTGCCACCGTTTGAACGCGAGAGGGCCGGCAGGCAGACACCGCGTCACACACGCAGCCGTCGTCTCCGCATGCCGCGGCGAGAGCATCGTCAAGTGGGTTCCTGGCGTTTCGACGAGAACGATCGAGCGAGCGTGCCGGCGCCAGACGGACTCGAGGGAGGGCAGGCCAGGCTCGCGTTTTGCCGGCGAGAACAGCGTGAGCTCACCACGATAAAACCCCGGGTGATATTTTGCAGAGGCGAGAAGAGCGCTGGCCGCTACCTTCATTCCGGTTACAGGCGCGGCGCTGATAGATATGCGCCAGGCGCGAAGGTGCCCAGCGGTTCTTCGAAGCGCGGAGGGCCAGTTGCGAATTGCCGAGGCGCGCAAAGCGCCGGCGAGCAGCGCCATTCGGCGAGCGCCGATAGCCAGCCAGGTCCGCAAGGGCCATCGCACCGGGCTCATCGTCGTATCGAAGAGCCCAACCAGCCTGACTTCATCGCCCGATTCGGACAAGCGTCGCGCAATCTCGAATGCCGCAAGTCCACCGGAGGAATAGCCGCACAGGTGATACGGACCATTCGGCTGCCGCTTCTTGATCTCCTTCAGATAGTCCGCGGCCATCGCCTCGATGCTCGTGTGCGGCTTTTCTCCACGCACCACACCGCGTGCCCGAATGCCAATCACCTCGCCGGCATAGGTCATGCGGCGCGCCGCCGGCAGGATTTCGACGAGGTTGCCGCCTACGCCATGAATGAAGAACACCGGCGGCAGCCCTTCTCCCGGCTTGAGAGTCACGAGCGGCGTCGAGCTGGGTGCTCGGCGCTCTCTCAGCGCCTGGCACAACTGGTCGAACCTCGGCGCTTCGTTGATCAGTGTGAGGGAGATCTCGATATGCAACGCGCGCTCGAGTTCGAGCACGAACGTGATGGCGTTGAGCGAGTCGCCGCCGCTGTCGAAGAAGTCATCCCCGGCCGAACGAACCGGCGCGAGCAAGACCTTGTGCCAGACGCGAGCCACGGTTTGCGAGATGTGATCCTCGGTGAGGACCGCAGGGAATGTCGCTTCCTCGGTCGATTCGGCACGCTCGCGCTGAACGTGCGCATCGTCCAGTGCGGCGAGCGCTCGAATGTCCAGTTTTGAGCTCGGCAGCCGCGGAATCGACGACTCCAGATAGAAGCGCGATGGCCGCATTGGCGGCGCCGCAGAGCGCATCAATTCCTTCAATTCGTCGATGAGCCGGACAGGCGCTCCCTCGCGGGCACTGACGTATGCAACGAGCGTCGGAGCGCCATCTGTGCTGCTCGGCCGTCCGATCACGGCGACATCTCGAACGAATGCGTTCCCGCGAAGCATCGCCTCCACGCCATCCAAGTGGACGCGAGATCCGCGTATCTTGATTTGCCTGTCCTTGCGGCCGACTCGCTCCAGTAGCCCGTCGGACCGCTGGCGCACGAGATCTCCGGTACGAAAAATCCGCGATCGACGGCGCTCACCTGCTTCGACGCTCTCGTCGGTTAGCCCTCCCTCGGCCCAACTTCCCAGCGAAACGTATTGGCTTTGGACGATGAGCTCGCCGATTTCGCCTGGCGGCGTCGCACCACCCTGTTCGTCGATTAACGCGAGAGGGTTGCCTGGCAACGGATAGCCAATCGGAATGCGTGCGTCTTCACTCCTGCGCGCATCGTCAACGAACCACTGCATCATCGGCGCTTCGGTCGCGGCGTAGACAACCTGGATTGAGGCGTCGGGCGCCAGCCACTTGCGCAGCGTCTCGACGTCACTCCACACTGTCGTGTCTCCGCCGACGCGTACAAGTCTCAGAGCGGCGTCCGCACGTTCCTCCCGAGCTGTCACGATGGATCGCAGAAGAGCAGGAAACGCGAACAGGATGGTGGTGGCCTCCGCGCGAATCGCGCTCAAGATCTCGCGAGCTCCGACGCCTTGCGGATCGAGAAGGTGAATGCTGGCTCCCGCCAGCAGCGCAGTCATCACGTCCCGGACGCCGACGATCGTACTGGGCGACGCGAGAGTCAGCAGGCGGTCCGCGGCGTTGATGTGCGCGGCATTGATCGATTGCGCCACGCGCTGCAAAAGGTTTCTCTGACTGTTCACGACGCTCTTTGGCCGTCCGGTGCTGCCCGAAGTGAACAGGACACACGCGGGTTCATCCACGCCCATGGTGGCAGGTCGCCAATCCTTGCTCGCGGGCCCGGGTGAGTGCGTCAGACGGACGACGTGCACGGCCGGCATTGGAGCGGCGCCGCGTTCGAGACCATCTTCCAGCGTGATGATCAGCGTTGGGCGCACTTCTCGCAGCACCTGGCCCAACCAGCCTGGCGGGTGATGTGTATCGAGTACGACAAACGGGCGCCCGGCGGCGAGGCATGCAAGGATACCGATCGGGAATAGCGGGCATGCCGGCAGCAGGATAGCGATCAGGTC
>DATBBP010000052.1:0-4470 GCA_036270935.1 Gemmatimonadaceae bacterium | reverse complement strand
GAAGCGTGACATGCCGATCACGATTCGCGTCGGCAGCGGCAGCGCCATGTTCACGGATGCGAACATGTTCTCGAACACCGGGATCACGAACACGAGCAGCACCGTGATCGCGATGACCGCCACGCTCATGATCACGCCCGGGTAGATCATCGCGCCCTTCACTTTCCGAACGAGCGCGTCGTTCTTTTCCATGAACACCGCGAGACGCATCAGGATCGTGTCGAGAATACCGCCCGCTTCGCCGGCGGCGACCATGTTCACATACAACTCGCTGAATGCATTTGGGTGCTTGCGCAACGCATCGGCGACAGTGTTTCCCGACTCGACGTCGAACACCACAGCCTTCGTCGTGTCCTTGAGCGCCTGGTTCTCGCTCTGGTTCGCGAGAATGTCCAGCGCCTGCACGAGCGGCAGACCGGCGTTGATCATCGTCGAGAACTGGCGGGTGAAGATCACGATGTCGCGCATCGGAACCTTTCCGCCTTTCTTTTTCTTCGTCGCCTCGTCGATCTTGAGGACATTGAGCCGCTGCTTCCGCAGCTGCGCAACCGCCTCTTCGCGAGTGGGCGCGTCGATCGTCGCGTTTTTCAGCTCGCCGTTGATGGCGCGAGCGGAATATGTGTAGGTCGGCATCCTGATCTCCTCGTTATGGTGATTGGTCGTTGGTCGTTGGTTGTTGGCCGATTCCGATTGGCCGGCGCAAAAGCGCCAGCCGTCCTGATTTGGCCAATCACCAACCGCTAACCACCAACCACTATCTCTTCAGTCCTAACGACTTTCCCCCGGCACCACCTGCTGCGGCCTTTTTGGGCGGTTCGTCCTCGAGGCCATCGAGCTGCATGTTGCACATGCGCGCTAGCTCGATCGGGTCGTGCGACGCGCGGATCACTTCTTCCCACGCGACTTCGCGCGACATGTAGAGCTGATAGAGCGCATCGTTCATCGTCTGCATGCCATACTTCTTTCCTGACTGCATCATCGAGTAGATCTGGTGGATCTTGTCTTCACGAACCAGCGCGCGAATCGCCGGCGTGCAGACGAGGATCTCCGCCGCCATTGCGCGGCCGCGCCCTTTCGCCTTCGGCAGCAGCGTCTGCGTGATGATGCCCTCGAGACAGAACGCGAGCTGCGCGCGAACCTGGCCCTGCTGGTACGACGGAAAGACGTCGATGATACGATTGATCGCTTCCGCCGCCGAGTTCGTGTGCAGCGTCGCGAAGGCGAGGTGACCGGTTTCGGCGATCGTTAGGCCCGCCTGGATCGTTTCCAGGTCGCGCATTTCGCCGATGAGCACGACGTCCGGGTCCTGACGCAGGGCGTACTTCAGTGACGCCCCAAAGCTCTTCGTGTCGCTGCCGACCTCGCGTTGGTTGACGATGCACTGTTGGTGGCGATGGATGAACTCGATCGGGTCTTCGATGGTGATGATGTGACCCTTCTCCTGCCGATTGATGCGGTCGATCATCGCCGCGAGCGTCGTCGATTTTCCGGAACCCGTCGGGCCCGTGACGAGGATGAGGCCGCGCGGCTTGTCGGACATATCCGCAATGATCCTGGGCAGTCCGAGCTCTTCGAAGGTCCGGATCTGGAACGGGATCTGTCGAATCACCATGGAAACGCAGCCGCGCTGCTTGAAGCAGTTGCCGCGGAAGCGCGCGAGATTCTGAATGCCGAACGAGAAGTCCAGCTCGTCCTCCATCTCGAATTTCTTTTTCTGATTCTCCGTCAGCACCGAATACGCGAGCTGCATGCAGTCCTTCGGCTGCAACACGAATTCGATGTTTGCATTCGTGATGTCACCGTCGACGCGCAGCTTCGGCCGCTCGCCCGCGGTGATGTGCAGGTCGGACGCGCCGCGCTCGATCATTTCCTCGAGGAGGAGGCGGAGGTTGAGGCTGGATGGGGCGGTATTCGGTGCGGTCATTGGCTCGTGGCAAGTGGCGAGTGTCGAGCGGCGAGTGCTGCGAAGTGGCAGTCTCGCCACTCGTCACTCGTCACTCGTCACTCGTCAGGCGGTGGTCTCTCTGATCATCTGCTCTACCGTCGTAATCCCCTTGATCACCTTCATCCACGCGTCCATACGGAGCGTGAGCATTCCCTCTTCGATCGCGCCGTCGCGAATCTCGGCGGCGCCCGCGTTCATGATGATCATCCGGCGAATCTTCTGACTCATGGGCATCACCTCGTACACGCCCTGACGACCCTTCAGTCCCGTACCCGCGCACGTGTCGCAGCCAGCGCCCTTGAAGAAGCCAAGCTCACCGACCGGCGTGTCGAGCGACGCGTACGCGAGAAGGCCTTGCGCTTCTTTCGTCGCTTTCGCCTTCGCGCTCGCGATCGCCTCGTCGGTGAAGCGCAGTTCCCGTAGCGTCGTCGCGCGGGTTACCTTCGCGCCCGCGAGCTCTTCGTCCGTCGGCTCGTACTGCGTGCGGCAATTGCTGCAGATGCGCCGCAACAGTCGCTGCGCAAGCACGAGATTCAACGCCGAGGCGACGTTGAACGGCTCGAGTCCCATGTCGAGCAGACGCGTCACCGTTTCCGGCGCGGAATTCGTGTGCAGCGTCGATAACACCAAGTGGCCCGTGAGCGCGGCCTTGATCGCGATTCCGCCTGTTTCGAGATCTCGAACCTCACCGACCATGATGATGTTCGGATCCTGACGCAGGAACGCTTTCAGCGCGGCGGCGAACGTCATGCCGACTTCGTTGCGGACGAGCACCTGATTGACGCCGAACATATTGTACTCGACGGGATCTTCTGCCGTCATGATGTTCACGTCGATCTGGTTGATCTTCGAGAGCGCCGAGTACAGCGTCGTCGTTTTACCAGAGCCCGTGGGACCGGTGACGAGCACCATGCCATACGGGTTCATCACCGCCTCCATCAGATCCTTCTCGGCGCGCGGCTCGATGCCGAACTTCTCGAGGTCGAGCGTCAGGTTGCCCTTATCGAGAATTCGAAGCACGACCTTCTCGCCGAACAGAGTTGGCAGTGTCGACACGCGATAGTCGATCACCTTCGTGCCGACTTTGAGCTTGATGCGCCCGTCTTGCGGCACGCGTCGCTCGGCGATATTCAGCTGCGCCATGATCTTGAAACGCGAGATCAGCGCCGCCTTGAGCTTCATCGGGGGCTTCATGACCTCCGACAGCGCGCCGTCGATGCGATACCTGACGCGCAACTCGTGTTCGAAGCATTCGAAATGGATGTCCGACGCGCCGCGCTTCACCGCATCGGTGAGAATCGCGTTGATCAGCTTGACGACGGGCGCGTCGTCGATGTCGGCCTGCGTCGCTTCGTCGTCGTGCTCTTCGATGACTTCGACGTCGGCGTCGTCGGCGATCTCGTTCATCAAGGTTTGCAGGCGCTGCTCGTCCTGCGAGCCGTAGATCTTCTCGATGACGTTGCGGAGCGTGAACTCGCCCGCGATCACCGGGAAGATGTCGTAACGCGTAATGAACTTGAGATCCTCGAGCACGCCGAGGTTCGTCGGATCCGCCATCGCGATCGTCAACGTACGACCGTCGCGCTTGAGCGGAATGACGAGATTCTTCACCGCGAGATCGGTGGGAATCATCTTCGCGATCTTCGGATCGACTTCGAAGCGCGCGAGATCGATGGCGGGCATCTTATATTGCCGCGCCAGCATTTTCGTCAGCTCGTTTTCTTCAATGAACCCGAGCTTGATGAGGTTGTATCCGACCCGGGTGCCGCTTTGGCGCTGCTCTTCGAGCGCGCGCGCGAGCTGCTCGCGCGTGATGAGCCCCTCGCGGACGAGGAGATCGCCGATTCGCTCGATGGCGACGACGGGAGCGGCCATTGCGCGGGCGGTGGAAGGGGTCGAGAGAAGGCGGGACGTTGGAGAACTGCCGAATCGCGCCCGGACGCCGAAGCGTTAGGCAAGCGCGCGTCGCCGCGTCTCCGTTGGGAAGCGCCGCCAGCGCGTTGTGTGCGCTGCCGTTCGGTGCCCGAAGAGTCCATCGGCGTAGCACTTGGAGGACGCGGGGTGCCCGAGAACGTCACCAGTGAATCGAGCCGCGCGGCGAGTGCGGGCCCGATCCCTTTGACGCGCCGCAAGTTTGCGAGTGAGCCAAAAAGTCCTCGCTTTTCCCGATCAACGACGATGCGTCGCGCGAGCACTGGCCCGACGCCTGGAAGCGAATCGAGCTCGTTGGCCGACGCAACGTCGACGTCGACCTTGCCTCGTCGTAACGCGAGGGTTGCTTTGCCGTTAGGCTGACGCCGCTCGGTGACGCTGTCACTTCCGGACAAACTGTCCGGGGGGAGCCGATGCCTGCCGCGGCCTCGCGCTATCTTTGTTTTGACGCCTTCCCTTCCCTGCTTCACACGCCGCGCCGAATCGACCGCGGCGAGTTGATTCTGGAGCGCTCGGCTGTCCTGTTGCGGAAGCCTTTCGATACTCCCGACGGCTCGGAGGGCTCGGACCGAAGCGCCGAGCAACGCGACGCT
>DATBBP010000051.1:0-5710 GCA_036270935.1 Gemmatimonadaceae bacterium | reverse complement strand
CGCTTCTACCAGGCGTACTGGTCCGACGAGATGACGCGTCGCGCCGCAACTCGGCGCGCCGTGGACTCCCTCTGGCAACGCGTCTACCGGCCAAAGCTTCAGCGTTTTCTCAATAACACTCAGCAGGCGAATGGAGAGCTGATTCTCTCGCTTTCGCTCGACGGAGAGGGACGCACGATCGCGTACTCCAAGGCTCAAAACTCCGTTGCGGTCGCTTTTCCCGACTCCGTCGACCTGGCTGTAGAAGCGATCTACGTCTTCGCTCACGAGACCGTCAACGCAATTACTGCGACGGCGATCAGTGACAACGTGACGCCCGCCGAGCAGCGAAGCGGTGCCGCGGGGCGCTACGCGGCGAACGCAAACGTGAGAGCGGGCGCGATTCTGCTGCAACACGCCGCGCCGGAGCTCGCGACCGGCTACATGCGCTACTATGTACGCGCGGCCGGGATCACGGCCCCGGGTGCCGAGCTCACGTCGCTCTTCACGTCGACCTTTCCAATTCCAGACGCCATCCGCGACGCCATTACCCGGCAGCTCGAGGTCGTGCTCGGCGGAATCTGAACCGTTTCGCGCGCCGTATATTTCGCCGTATGCCCGGCGACTCGAATCTTCCATCTCGCAATCCTGCCTCCGGACTGGATCGCGGCGCGCTCGAGCGGGTCCTTGCTCGCGCTGCGGAGTTGCAGGCCGGCTCCGGTGAGCCTGAGGAAGTGCTGAGCGAGGAGCAGATTCTCGAGCTCGGAAAGGAAGTCGGTCTGTCAGCGGAGCATCTTCGTCAGGCACTCGCCGAGGAACGAACGCGCGTAGTGTTGCCGGCAGATGACGGTGGACTGAGCGCGAAGCTCCTCGGTGGTGCTCGCGTCGGCGCGAGCCGCACAGTTCCGGGTCGGCCCCGCGATGTGCTCGAGGCGATCGATCTCTGGATGCAGCGGCAGGAATGTCTGCAGGTGAAGCGACAGTTCGCCGATCGGATCGTATGGGAGGCACGTCGTGATCTGCTCGGAACCGTCCGACGCGCCCTGAACGTCGGTGGTCGCGGCTACGCGCTCGCTCGCGCGCACGAGGTAGCGGCAACGGTCGTCGCTGTCGACGGGTCGCGCACACTCGTGCGCATCGACGCCGACCTCGCATCGTTTCGAAGCAGCCTCGCTCGACAGAGCGCGGGGGTGACGGTAGTCGGCGTCGCTGCGGGCAGCGTGCTGGCCGCGTTGCATTTTGCAATCGCCGTCGCGGTGGCGCCGCCAGCGCTGATCGGCGTGGGTGCGTTCTACCTCGCGCGCGGGATCAACGCGCGCACGGCTACATCGGCACAGCTCGCGCTGGAGCAGCTGCTCGATGGGCTCGAGCGCGGCGACGTAACCAAGCCGCAGCCATCGATCTTGAGCGCTCTCGCCGCTGCAGCCGCGGCGATCCCGCGAAAGTATTGACGCCCCAGGGCGCCTAACGAAGCGGCCGCTCCTCTCGTGTCTCCCTCCCTGCCGCCCGGATTCCGCGGCGTCTTCCGCACCGACGAGGCCGCGCGTGCCGTCTATTCGGAAGCCGCGGGCATCGCGCGCGTGTTTCCGCGTGCCGTCGCAGTCCCCGCGGACGAAGCGGACGTCGCGTCCCTCGTGCGGTGGGCGAGCTCGAACGATATGCCCCTCGTGCCACGAGGATCGGGAAGCAGTATGGCCGGAGGCGCCATCGGTGACGGCGTGGTCGTGGATCTGAGCCGACTTCGCCGTATCATTTCCGTGAACGCCGACGAGCGCTCGATCGTCGTAGAGCCTGGCGTCCTTCGCGCGGAAGTGAATCAAGCCGTGGCCGAGCACGGACTTCGTTTCCCCGTGGATCCATCGAGCGGAGAGTTCTGCACGATCGGCGGTATGGTGTCGACGAACGCGGCCGGCTCGCACTCACTCGCGTTTGGTGCCACGCGCCCGTGGGTACGTTCACTTCGCTGTGTGTTCGACGATGGCACGATTGCGGATGTACGTCGCGGCGCAGCGGCTTCGATCCACGTCTCGGCAGTCGCACGCTTCATGGAATTGGGTCACGCCGCGATCGTCTCTGCCGAGGAAGTGACGCGCGCGCGTCACGTTGGCGTTCGCAAAGAGTCCTCCGGCTACGCGACGGCGGAGTACGCGCGCAGCTATGATCTCGTCGACCTGCTGGTTGGAAGCGAGGGAACGCTCGCGATTCTGGTGGGCGTCGAACTATCGCTTGCGCCGGCCGCCTGCGCCACGAGCAGCGTGCTCGGCGCGTTCGCCACACTCGAGGAAGCGGTGGACGCGGCGGTGCTCGCTCGCGAGAACGGCGCCGTGGCGTGCGAGCTGCTCGATCGAACCTTTCTCGACGTCGCGCGCTCTGGCGGTGGCTCGATGCACGATGTGCCAAACGACGCCGAGGCTGTGTTACTTGCCGAGGTCGAGGGCGGTTCTTCGCTGGAGGCTGAACATGCCGCGCGCTTGGTCGCGACGCTCTTCGCGGAAGCCGGAGCGACGTCAGCCCGACTCGCGGTGGACGAGCGGACCGAGACCGAGCTCTGGGAGCTGCGTCATGCAGCGAGCCCGATTCTTTCCCGACTCGATCCATCACTGCGATCGATGCAGTTCATCGAGGACGGTGCCGTACCGCCGGCGCGACTCGCCGAGTACGTGCGCGGCGTTCGCGAGAGTCTCGCGCGCAACGGAATCCGCGGCGTGATCTTCGGCCATGCAGGCGACGCACACATCCACGTCAATCCACTCATCGATGTCTCCGCTTTGGATTGGCGGAGCCGCGTTGCTCGCATCCTCGACGAAGTGACAACACTCGTCGCGAAGCTCGGAGGAACGCTCACCGGCGAGCACGGTGATGGACGCTTGCGGACACCGCTGCTCAATCGGGTTTGGTTCGAGGAGGCACGCGCGCGCTTCGTTCTCGTAAAGCGGTGCTTCGATCCGCAGGGAATTTTCAATCCTGGAGTGAAAGTGCCGACTGCGGGCGAATGTGCTTTGGATCAGATCAAGTACGACCCGTCGCTCGCGCCACTCCCGAGCGACGCAGCGGCCGCACTCGCGCGCGTCGAGCGCGAGCGCGGCTACGCTCGCGCGAGGCTCGAGCTGCTGGATGAGGCTGCGCTCGAGACGAAACCGGGTTGACGCGTCGCGCCGGCGCGTCTTGCTTTGTCAGGCGCCGATCTGGTCCCGCCTCTCGATCTCCTCGCCATGCCGCATTTCTACTACGAGCCCACGGTCACGCTTCTCGCTCGGCCGACTTTTTCGATGCCTTCGCACCTCGCGGTCAACCTCGTCGGCGAAAGCACCGACGGAGAGCAACTCGCGGAGTTCGCGGGCCGTGTGTGCTATATGAGCCAGCACAATCCAGCGAAGCGATCCACGCGCGAGTATCTCGACAACATCAAGAAGCAGGGGCACGGCTCCGTCCTCGAGCACGCGAACTACACGCTTCTTCTCGAGGGAGTGAGCCGATCGCTGACGCATGAGCTGGTGCGGCATCGCGCCGGCTTCGCGTACTCACAGCTCTCGCAGCGCTATGTAGACGAGTCAGAGGCGAACTTCGTGGTTCCACCGGCGGTGATCGGTGACGCGGATCTCGAGGCAGCGTGGCGAGCGCAGATCGAGCAGGCGCAGCGGGCGTACGTGTCACTCGTCGAGAAGCTGATGGAACGTTACGGCTGGGTTCCCGATCGCGTGCACCGACGGAAGATGGCGCGTGAGGCCGCTCGTGCCGTGCTGCCCAACGCGACGGAGACGAAGATCGTCGTGACGGCGAATGCGCGCGCGTGGCGGACGATGCTCGAGTTGAGAGCGAGCGAGGGCGCGGAGCTCGAAATTCGGCGAGCCGCGATCGCCGTGCTGCGACTTCTCTCCTGCGAGGCGCCGGGATTTTTCTCCGACTTCGAGATTTACGAGGCCGAGGATCGTCGCGAGGCGGCGCGAGTGATCTACCACAAAGTGTGAGGCGTGGCGCGTGGCGCGTGGTGCGTGACGCGTGGAGCGAAGAAATGAAAATCGGCCCGCCAGTCGTCGCGGGCCGTTCAGTTTTCTCGCGTCACGCACCACGCGCCACGCTCCACGCAAAAAAATTCATTGCGCGAAAATTTCGCAGTTTGTATTTTGCGCCCGACTCGTACATGGCACCGCTCTTGCGCGACTCATCGTGCATAGCGTCACCAGCAACGAGCGCATGAGATGTACGCAAGACTCGGCACACGAGAGCGGCGACTCCGCGCCGCGAACGATCAAACGAGATCGGATGACGCGCATCGGTTTCGCGTACAATCAAAAGCCTGAAGAGTCAGCGGCGCTCGAGAGCGAACAGAGCGAGGCACCGCGATCGGAAGAGGAACCTCCCAGTACGGGCCGGGGCGACGCGCCCCGGCACCGCAACGCGCCGACGGAGAATGCCGCCGGCGTCGCGTCCTCAGCCGATGATCTCTATGCCGAATGGGATTCCGCGCAAACGATCGATGCGGTCGCGAGCGCGCTCGCTGCGTACGGTGAAGTAATTCGTCTCGAGGCCTCGCCGGATTTCCCCGAGCGACTTCGAGCGGCAAAACCAGACATCGTCTTCAACATCGTTGAAGGGCTCCACGGCGTGAATCGCGAATCGCACGTTCCAGCAATCTGTGAATTTCTCGGAGTGCCATACTCCGGGAGCGATCCGCTCACGCTCTCGATCTGTCTCGACAAGGCACGCGCGAAAGAAATCCTCAGCTATCACCGCGTGCCGACCGCGCCGTTCCTGCTCGTCGAATCAGCGGAAGATCTCGACCGGCTACTCGCTGGCGCGCTGCCGCTCTCCCCGCCATCCGAGATCATGCCGCTCTTCGTGAAGCCCGTTCACGAAGGCTCATCGAAGGGAATCACCGAGCGAAATTTCGTCCGCAACGCAGACGAGCTCGAGGCGCAGGTGCGATTCCTTCTCGACATGTATCGCCAGCCCGTGCTCGTCGAAGAATTTCTTCCGGGCGCTGAATTCACCTGCGGTGTGCTTGGCAATGGAGCCGATGCACGAGTGCTGCCGATTGTCGGAATGAACTTCGACGCGCTGCCCTCTGGATCGGTGCCGATCTATGGCTTCGAGGCAAAATGGATCTGGGATCGGCCCGAACAGCCACTTGAGATCTTCGCCTGCCCCGCCCCGCTCACCGACAGCCTTCGCTCGGCAATCGAGCGGGTCGTTGTTCGTGCCTATCGAGTGCTCGGCTGTCGCGATTGGGCTCGCGTCGACGTTCGGCTCGACGCCGATGGCGTCCCGAACGTCGTCGAGATCAATCCGCTCCCGGGCATTCTCCCCGATCCCGCGGACAACTCGTGTTTGCCAAAAGCGGCGCGGGCCGCCGGGCTCTCGTACGACGAGCTCATTCAGAGTTGTCTCCTCCACGCAGCCGAGCGCTGTGGCGTGACGATGCGTCGTCGTGGCGCACGTGGCCGGCGCGTTGCCTCGAGCGAGCGCTCGCAGGCGGTCGC
Organism: Gemmatimonadaceae bacterium; assembly: GCA_036270935.1. GTDB lineage: Bacteria > Gemmatimonadota > Gemmatimonadetes > Gemmatimonadales > Gemmatimonadaceae > AG2. The sequence goes on along the minus strand of DATBBP010000051.1, from coordinate 251 downwards.
ATGAAGATCGCGGTTCTCTTCGACGGCGTGTCCGCGCTCGCGAAGTCCCCCGACCTTCTAATTCTTGGAACGGTCGAGGCGATCGAGTCCTCGCTCCTCGCCGAAGGGAATCAGGTCGTGCGTATCCCTGTCTTGATGGACGGACGGTGGATCGAGCGCGTGCGTCGGGGAAAGTTCGATCTCGCGGTCAACATCTGCGAAGGCATCGACGGCGTGGCGAACTTCGAACCGCCCGTCATCGGCGTGCTCGA
>DATBBP010000050.1:0-4692 GCA_036270935.1 Gemmatimonadaceae bacterium | reverse complement strand
GCTACTGCTTTTGTCAAGTCGTGTGCTCCCTGCGGGTTAGGTTCGCTATCGAAAAGCACATGCTCACATGCGCGGTCGCTGCATCTGTTTACTCCCCGCTTCGGGGCCAGAGTGGGCCCCCATCCGTCAACGCCCGATGCGCCGCATCAAGGCCCGGTAATCGGCCTCGCTTGCGGGCGTAAGCCGCCAACGGCCGAACCCTCCGCGATCAACAAATGTGAATCGCGTGTGATAACGTTGGTAATTCCACACCTGAACCAGCGGACGCTCCGCCTGTGCGCCGTTAGGCTCGATCTGGTTGTCCGGCTCGCCCAGCGCGCTGAAAACCATGCCGCGGTCCGTCAGCCAACCTGGCGTGTGCTCGTCCTCGCGGAAGCGTGAATTAGCATCCGCTAAACGAGCGAGATACTGGTGAAGCGCTTCGTTCTCGGGCGTCGCCGTGATGGGATCGGTCGACTCCAGGAACGCGGCCCAGGCCCGCCTGCGATCCTTCGGCGCGAGCTCGCGTAGTCCGTGGAGCCGTTCGCTCGAGGCAAAGTACCGAAGCAAGCCCACCATGTCGTCGAACGTGGAAACCGGGAGCCCATCGCCGAAGCTCACGAGTAGCGGTGAGCCAGACGAGGGCGCACCGCCCGCCGACACCGAGAGCTCGCCAAAACCCACCTTGGCGAGTGGGACGCGTAAAATCGCGCTCCGAAGCTTGTCACCCGCTTCGATCCACGGAAGGCTGTCCGCGTACAGCACCACGCTATCGCCCGTGACGCGAACCGGGACTGACTCGCTTCTCCCCACCGGCGATGGTCCGTAGCTCTCAACATAAAAGAGCGCCACGCTGTCTCGGCCATACACCGCTGTCGAGCGCGGGTTGAGCACGAGATCGGGCATCCTCTCGCGACTCGTGCGCGGCCGAGCGCGGAGCGCCGGAATTGGAGCCGTCGTAGTCCCATCCTCGAACCGTGGGACGACGACGGTCTTGCGAACCACTCCCGCGTGCGTGCTGCCAGCGTCACGAATCGAGATCGCGACGATTGCCTCGCCGGGTGGGAGTGACGTCGCGTGCTGGTAGATCAGGCTCTCCTCCTCACGCGTTGTCTCGAGAAGACTGCCGACTCGGACTTCCTCGTGCGACGTCATGCGGCGCACCGGCGAGCCGACGCGCTCGAAGTCCAGAACCACATCGTACGCCGCGTGATAGCTATCGCCTTCGCGGGCAAAGGTGAGTGCCCGGTCGGAGAAGGACACGTTAATCAGCAGTAGCGTGCTGTCGTTCGACGCACCGGCGAGGAAAGCGATCGATCCGACGAACGCGAGATCGCCAGCCGCAACGAGCAGTCCCGCCCGCGCATAGCTCGCTCGCGAATCCAGCGGTTCATGAAGAGAGTCGGCGCCGCCCTGGCTGGAGATGTTTGGATGCAGTTCCGGCTTGGCGCCATGCCCGCATGATACGAGCGACATCGCGACAGCAAGCGCGCCGAGTCGCGCCGAGTGGAGTGCTCGACGCACCGGTCCCACCTGCCTTGACGTTGTAATAGCACGCATACGCACTCAGCCAACATTCAAGCCGCCTGAAGCTTAATTGCCGCGTCGCGTCGCTTGCCACGTTCCTAGGCCGCCATTAGGTTCGCCGCGTGCCTCGCGAGAACCTCGTCGGCCAAGTCATCGCCGGCTATACCCTGCAGAGCGAAATCGGCGAAGGCGGCACTTCGGCGGTTTTCAAGGCCCAGCACGCCGCTCACGGCACCGTTGCAGTCAAGGTGCTGAGGGAGAAGCTTCGCCAGGACCGGACGGCGGTTGCTCGCTTCGTTCGCGAAGCTCGTTTTGGCGAACGCGTGCAGCACCCTAACGTGGTGCGAACGATCGAGATCGGCGAGGCCGCGCCGGGCATGCATTTTCTCGCCATCGAGTGGGCAGATGGCGAGCTCCTCGAGAAGTACGCGAGACGCCAGGGTCCGCTACCTAGCGACGAAGTCGCCGCGATCGTTACCCAAATTGCCGATGCGGTGCAGGCCGCACACAACGTCGGCATCGTTCATCGTGATCTGAAGCCGGAGAACGTGATGTACAATCCGGCAACGCGGCAGGTAAAGCTCCTCGACTTCGGCATTGCGACCGATACGGACATGGCGCCCGAGGAGCGCCTGACGAGGGCTGGCTTCTTCGTCGGCACGCTCATGTACGTCGCGCCAGAAGCACTATCAGGCGAGATCGTCGGGCCGGCCGCAGATCAGTATAGCCTGGCGACGATCGCGTATTTCCTGCTCACCGGTTGCTTGCCGTTCACGGCCAAGACGCCACGAGAGATGTTCTCGCAGCTGTTATCTCAGCCGCCGATTCCCCTCAATCAAGCGCGACCCGGACTCCGATTTTCGTCGGCGGTCGAGACGGTGATCATGCGAGCGCTGAGCAAGGATCCGAGCAAGCGATACTCCGACTCGGTCGCGTTCGCCACGGAGTTGACCAAAGCGTTCGCGAGCCCGCTCGAAGAAGAAGACGCGGAGGGCTTGCTATCCCGAATGAAGTCTCTCTTTCGAAAGAAGTAGAGTTCGTGGGGGCTTAGACGGCGGCCTGCTGCGCCGTGGCCGGCGAGTCCACGCTCTCGGCGGTCACATCGGCGGGGCTGACGGGCAGCCAGATGGTGAACGTCGATCCTTTTCCGGGCTGGCTCTCGACGGAAATCTCACCCCCAAGAAGCCGCGCGAGGCGTCTTGATATCGCGAGCCCGAGGCCGGTTCCGCGCTCCATGGAGTCGGTGCGCGGTCCGGCATTGACCTGCTCGAACTCGTCGAAGATGCGTTCCTGATCAGAGGGCGAGATGCCAATGCCGGTGTCGATGACTTGCAGGGCGATCCAGGTCTTCCGCCGATCGGGCGAACGAGTAATGAGCGTCGGGTCTTCCGGCGAGGGATGGCGACCGCCTGGGGCCATCGGCAGTCCGGCCATGCGCGCCCGAATCGCTATACCCCCCGCCGGTGTGTACTTGATCGCATTTCCAATGAGGTTGACGAGAATCTGACGCAGATGAGTTGGATCAGTGCGAACGCGCGGGAGCGATGCGCCAACGGCGATTGAGAGATTCAGGCCTCGTTCGGTGATCAGTGGCTCGAGCTCGCTCACCACGTTGAGCACGAATGGTCGCAGGACGATTGTCTCCGCATGAACCTCCAGACGCCCCGCGGCAATCTTCGCGATGTCGAGGACTTGATCGACAAGGTGGCGCAGATGCGTGGCCGATGCGGCAATACGCTCGACCGGTGGAACCTGACGCGCCGAGAGATCGCCGTACACGCCATCGCGGAGCAGGTCGACAAAGCCAACGATCGCGTTGAGCGGCGTACGCAGCTCGTGTGAGACATTCGCGAGGAACTCGCTTTTCATGCGATTAGCGCGAAGAAGCTCGCTCGATAACCGTTCCAGCTCCGCCGAGCGCTCGGCGACCCGCAGCGCCTGACGACGCTCACGAAGCACGCCGCCGCCCAGCACGATTACCGCAACGAGTCCAAGTGTCCAAAGCGTTAGGCGAAGCGGTTGGCTCGTTTGAGCATGGGCAACACTGAGCTCCCAGGTCGCTCCAGGCACGTGCACCCAGGCAGTCTTCCGCGTTAGGCTCTGGCGGCCGTCGCGAGACGTGACGCTCAGCACCGTGTCGGCGCCCGCTGCGACGATAAAACGCGCGCGCGTTTGGGGAGCCGAATCGATCGCGACCGTGAACAGTGCCGACGGATCGAATCGCGCACCGATGGCTCCAATTGCTCTTCCATTGGCAATGAGTGGCGCGAAGACGATCAGTGAACGCTCACCGTGATCGTCGCGGACTTCGACAGTCGTTGTTCGCGGCAGTGGATGCCCAGCCAGTGGGCTCGGCGCCGAGCCGGTTTGGTAGAGTAGCTGGCCCGTGGAGTCAGTGACCCAGACGTTGCGTGGGCCGCCGCGCTCATGCCCGATATGCCCCGCGAGCTCCTCGAACTCGCGGCTTCTCTCCGCGGGCGGCGACATGAGTGGGGCGTGAAACGCGGTGACCGCGTCAATACGAAGAGCGAGGAGCTGCTCGATGAGCAGTGCCGAGTCTCTCGCGTCGATCGCCGCCGCGTCGCCGCTCGCCGAGACGAGCGCGCGATCTGCCGTTACGAGGGCGGCGATCATGAGCAGCAGGACTGCGCCCAAGACGGTCGAAAAGAGACCGACGCCGGCCCGTGACAGCGACGAAGAAGACGTATTCACTCTCGGTGCAACTCTCACTTAATTGCTCGCGGAACCAGCGGCACTTGCTTCCACCTTTTCAGGATCGTCACGCATGTCACAAGAGGACAGGCGCGCGCTCATTTCGCTGCTCGCTACTAGATCGGCGCGACACGGATCATTCACGCTCGCGTCAGGAAGGCAATCGTCGTTATACATCGACGCACGGCTGACCACAATGAGTCCCGACGGACTGGCACTCATCGGAACGTTGGGCCTCAGCGCATTGCGCGATGCGCGGTGGCAGGTAGACGCAATCGGGGGACTGACACTAGGAGCGGACCCGATCTCCTATGCAATTAGCTACGCGAGTGCGCACACCGCGTCGCCAATTCGGGCATTCACCGTACGGAAGGAAGCCAAAGCGCACGGAACGGGCAAGCTCATTGAAGGTCCGTTTAACGTCGGCGATCGAGTGGCGATCGTGGAGGACGTGATCACGACCGGCGGATCGGC
>DATBBP010000049.1:0-10384 GCA_036270935.1 Gemmatimonadaceae bacterium | reverse complement strand
CGCGCTGCACGAGGTGCAGCTCGACGTCAAACGGGGCGAGGTCGTCGCGCTCGTCGGACCAGAGGGCGCTGGCAAAACCACGCTGCTGCTCTGTGCCGCGGGTTCACTCGTCCCGGACGACGGCGTGATCGATTGCGAAGGGAGCGCGGTCTATTTTCGCGACGTCGTGCACGCGAAAGCATGTGCCGACACACCGCCGTGGGATCTCGCGCTGATCGACAACGTGGATCATGTGTATGGAGACGTCGCCGCCGCATTCGCGCTGCTTTCGGCCGTTCGCCACGCGCGTGAAAGCGGTGCCGCCGTGCTCCTCGCCGCACGCGAAGCATGTGCAGTCGAGAGAATCGCCGATCGAATTCTGCGCATTGACCGTGGTCGTATCTCGGCCGTTGTGTCCCTAGCCAACGCTACGATCAGCACGAGGGTTGCCGAGCACACCATCCGTTGACCGTCATTCCGGGTGCGTCTAGCATTCGCGAATGGAGGAATTCCGGCTCTACAACACACTCACGCGACAGGTCGAACCGTTCGCTCCAGCCGACGGCGAGACGGTCCGCATCTACAGCTGCGGACCAACGGTGTACAATCCCGCCCATCTCGGAAATTTTCGCACGTTTCTTTTCGCCGATCTGTTGCGCCGCACGCTTCGTTTGCGGGGCTGGAAGGTGCGTCAGGTCATGAACCTCACGGACGTCGACGACAAGATCATCCGTCGCGCCGCGGAGCAGGGAAAGACGATCGCTGAAGTCACCGAACCGGTCACGGAGATTTTCTTCCGTGATCGTGACTATTTGCGCATCGAGCCTGCGGAAGCATATCCCAAGGCGACGGATTACCTGCCGCAGATGGTCGCACTCGTGAAGCGACTCGTCGACGCCGGTGTGGCATATCAGGCGGAAGATCGCTCGGTCTATTTCGCGATCGATCGCTTTCCGTCGTATGGGAAGCTTTCTCGCCTGGACAAGCGTGAGGTGAAGGCCGGCGCGCGCGTCGCACAGGACGATTACTCGAAGGAGAACGCGCAGGATTTCGCGCTCTGGAAAGCAGCAAAGCCGGAAGACGAGCAAGTTCACGCTGCCTGGGATTCTCCGTGGGGTCGCGGCCGCCCCGGCTGGCACCTCGAGTGCTCCGCGATGGCGATCGATCTCCTCGGTGAAACGCTCGACATTCACTGCGGCGGCATCGATCTCATTTTCCCTCACCACGAAGATGAGATCGCGCAGTCTGAAGCGGCCACCGGTCGGACGTTTTCACGCTTCTGGTGCCACGGCGCGTTTCTCCTCACCGAGGGCGCGAAGATGGCGAAGCGGTTGGGCAACGTGACGACGGTGAAGAACATGCGCGAATCTGGGATACCGGCCGCGGCCATTCGGCGCTTCGTGTATAACACTCACTATAGGAAGGAACTCAACCTCAGCGAGGAGGGGCTCGAGTCCGCGATCGGAGCCGTTGCACGAATAAAGGAGTTCGCCGAGCGCCTGAAACGCGCGCCGGGAGGCACTTCGGCTCTAGCGGACGCCGCAAAGGATCTTGTTCGGGACGCGGAATCAGCTCTGTTCGATGATCTGAACGCTCCGCAGGCGATCGCGGCACTGTCGGACTTCATTAAGCGAGCAAATGCGGAGTTGGATCGCGGTGGAAGTGATCGAGAAGCGCTCGTGAAAGCGAGGGCGGCTTTCGACCGCGTGAACGGAGTACTCGACATCGTGCCCGAGGCGAAGGAAGCCGACGCGACCTTGAAGGTCTGGGTCGAGGAGCGGCTCGAGGCACGTCGCGCAGCGCGAGCGAAGCGGGACTTTGCGACGGCTGACCAAATTCGCGCTGAGCTTGCCGGTCGAGACGTGCAGATCGAGGATACGCCGCAGGGAACGAAGTGGCGCGTAGCGCGCTAGAGCGGAGGGCGCGGCGAGAGGGCCGTGGCCGAGGGGAGCTGGAGCGAACGCGTAGCGCGAGCGAGTCCAAATAGTCACACCGCGAGCGAAAGCGAGTGGCTAACTCCGCCTCTGGGCGCGGCTTGACACTCATTTCCGGGCCGACTATTGTACGAGTCTCGCGCAAAAACGGCCCTCGCTGACGTAGCTCAATCGGCAGAGCTCCGGTTTTGTAAACCGGCGGTTGTGGGTTCGATTCCCACCGTCAGCTCTCGGACGAGACGAACCGTTCGTCGTCGAGCGCCGAGAACGCGCGTGTAGCTGGAGGGGAAGGGGAGGACGAGGAGGCGCGAATCCGGTGGGGTACCCAAGTGGCCAACGGGAGCAGACTGTAAATCTGCCGGCTAACGCCTTCGAAGGTTCGAATCCTTCCCCCACCATGCGACTCGTGAGGCGGGTCGAGCGGGAGTAGAAGTCGCGGGAGTAGCTCAGTTGGTAGAGCGCAAGCCTTCCAAGCTTGATGTCGCGGGTTCGAGCCCCGTCTCCCGCTCGTAGCAGAGTAGTGAGAGTGAAGCCGGACGTTGTTGTCGGAAGTGCTCGCGTAGCTCAGTTGGTAGAGCACACCCTTGGTAAGGGTGAGGTCATCGGTTCAATCCCGATCGCGAGCTCCTGGTGAACACGATTGAGTGAGTTTGAAAGAGGTGCGGAACAAGTAGCCGGTCGGAAGGCACGGGCCTTTCGGCGGGCTGTCGGCTGTGTAGCGACGACTCCTGCACGGCTGCAACCTGGGAGCTGATGCCGAATGCCACGAGAAAAGATCATCCTCGCCTGCGGCGAGTGTAAGAATCGGAATTACTTCACGACGAAGAACAAGCGCCTGCATCCGGAACGCGTGGAGTGGAAGAAATACTGCGCGCGTTGTGACAAGCATCAGGTCCATAAGGAAACGAAGTAATATGGCCGTCGACGTCGCACGACCACCGCAAGGCGCGCCACCCGCGCCAGCGGGGAGCAGCTGGTGGGCGCGCCTCCTCGCGTTCTACCACGGCGTAGTTGCGGAGATGAAGAAGGTCACCTGGCCCGATCGCGGTCAGGTGCAGCAGGCCACGATCGCCATCATCATCTTCGTGCTCGTCCTCGCATTGTTCATCACTGTGCTCGACTGGGCACTCAGTCTCGTGCTGGTGCGCGGGGTTCCGTCGCTCTTCGCACGGTGAACGGAATGGAACACCGCTGGTACGCCATTCAGACGACGGCTGGGCATGAGAACAAGGTCCGTTCGCTGATTCAGCGGAAGATCGAGCTCGATACTCGACCAGCAGAGGACCGACCGATTCGTCAGGCACTCGTGCCAACGCAGGAAGTGGTCGAGATCAAGAACGGCAAGAAGGTCACGGTCGAGCGCAAGCTGTATCCAGGGTACGTGCTCGTCGAGATGGTAATGAATCAAGAGACGGCGCACGTCATCAATTCGATTCAGGGCGTAATCAAGTTCGTCGGTCACGACCAGCGCTTCCCGCAACCGTTGCGACCGGACGAAGTGAACCGCCTCCTCGGCATCGCCGACGAGACGGAGCAAGAGGAGCCGAAGGAGGAGATCCCGTTCCTCGTTGGGCAGGCGGTGGCGATCACGGAAGGGCCGTTCACCGACTTCAATGGAACGGTCGAAGAAGTGATCACGGATAAAGCAAAGGTTCGCGTGTCGGTGAGCTTGTTTGGAAGACCGACGTCAGTCGAGTTGGATTATTTGCAGTTGAGAGCGTACTAAAGCGTGGCGAGTGACGAGTGACACGTGCCGAGAAGCGCTCTCGCCACTAATCACTCGCGACTCGCAACCCGTCAGCCACCACTCTGACGCAAAACTTCAGTGGGAGTCTGGGGCGCGCGAGCGCCACGGTCGAACCAGCAGTGAGGTACTATGGCCAAGAAAGTCGCGGGATTCGTGAAGTTGCAGATCCCCGCGGGACAGGCGACGCCGGCACCGCCGGTGGGTACGGCGCTTGGTCCGCAGGGCATCAACATCATGGCGTTCGTAAAGGAGTTCAACTCGCGAACCCAGAAGGAAGCGGGGACGATTCTCCCCGTCGAAATCACCATCTTTTCGGACAAGTCCTTCACCTTCATCACGAAGACGCCGCCGGCGGCGGTGCTCCTCAAGAAGGAGGCAGGGATCGAGAAGGGTTCGGGTCAGCCGAACCGCAACAAGGTCGGGAAAGTGACCAAGGCGCAGATCCGCAAGATCGCCGAGATCAAGCTGCCCGATCTGAACTGTGATTCAATCGAGTCCGCCATGGCGATGGTCGCCGGCGCCGCGCGCTCCATGGGCGTGGAGGTCGTTGACTGATGCATACTCATGGTAAGAAGTACAACGCCGCGGCCAAAAATCGCGACATCGCGGCGACATACCAGGCGCGCCAGGCGCTCGAGATCGTGAAGAAGAGCGCATTCGCCAAGTTTGATGAGACGGTAGAGGTTGCCGTGAGGTTGGGGGTCGATCCGCGCCACGCCGATCAGGTCGTTCGTGGCACTGTCGTGCTCCCCGCGGGTACCGGTAAGTCCGTTCGCGTGCTTGTCATTGCGGCGGGCGATCGGGCGCGCGAAGCGCAGGAAGCCGGCGCGGACTATGTCGGCCCGGAGTACATCCAGCGCATCAAGGATGGCTGGCTCGACTTCGACGTGTTGATCGCGACGCCGGATCAGATGGGGCAGCTCGGTCAGCTGGGTCGTGTGTTAGGTCCGCGTGGCCTCATGCCGAACCCGAAGGCGGGCACGGTGACGATGAACGTTGCGAACGCGGTGCGGGAAACGAAGGCAGGCAAGATCGAGTTCCGCGTCGACAAGAGCGGCAACGTGCACGCGGCAATTGGCAAGGTGTCGTTCGGCGTCGAGGCGCTCGAGACGAACTTCTCGGCGTTCATGGACCAGATAGTCCGGCAGAAGCCGGCCGCCGCGAAGGGTGTCTACGTCAAGACCGTGTGCGTATCGAGCACGATGGGACCGGGCGTCACTATCGACACTACACCTTATCGGTAACGAGCGATGAACCGCACTGAGAAGGAGCAGCTCGTCGCCGAGCTGAAAGACAAGATCAAGGGCGCTCCGGCGCTGTATTACACCGACTTCACGGGACTGAATGTGAAGCGGATGACCGAGCTGCGGCGTCGGCTGCGCAAAGCAAACGTTGAGTATGTTGTCATCAAGAACACGCTCGCGCTGCGCGCCGTGAACGAGAGTGGCCTGGTCGCCGACCGCCTGCGCGGTCCAACGGGGCTCGTCGTTGCCACGGATCCAGTAACGGCCGCGAAGGTCCTCCAGGACTTCGCGAAGGAAAACGATCAGAAGCCGACGGTGAAGGGCGGCATGCTTGGAGGCCGTTCGATCGCCGTGGCGCAAGTAAAGCAGTTGGCCACGATGCCGTCGCGCGAGCAGATGCTCGCTCAACTCGGCGCCGGGCTGCAGTCGCCATTGGCCGCCTTTGCCGGCGCGCTCAGTGGCTTGTTGTACATGTTCGCTGGAGCGCTTGAAGCGCTGCACCAGCAGCGCGGCGGCTCCGCCGCTTAATCCCCAGGCACCGAGCCTGACTTTACTGCCCAGGATTGCCTGGGATTACGAGGAGACAAACCACGATGCCAACGACGCTGAGCAAGGACGAGATTATCGAAGCGATCGGCAACATGAGCGTTTTCGAGCTTCATGAGCTGATCGAGACGTTCAAGAGCCGTTTCAATGTGACGATTGCCGCCGCACCGGTGGGCGGCGGAGCCCCGGCCGCGGGTGGTGCCGGTGCCGCCGCCGCGCCGGCCGTGGAGGAACAGACGGAATTCGACGTCGTCCTGAAGGAAGCCGGCGCGAAGAAGATTCAGGTCATCAAGGTCGTGCGTGAGCTGACCGGACTGGGCCTGAAGGAAGCGAAGGATCTGGTGGATGGTGCACCGCAGACGGTGAAGTCCGGTGTATCGAAAGACGAATCGGCCGCTATCAAGGCCAAGCTCGAGGAGCAAGGCGCTACGGTGGAAGTGAAGTGACGAGTGTCGAGTGACGAGTGACGAGTAAGACGGATGGCCGAGGCAATGCCGCGGCACCTTCCGAATGACTCGCCACTCACCACTCGCAACTTGCCACTCACACTTCAGCCAACGCGTCAGTGAAAGAAATCAAAGCGCCTCACATTTCATTTCTGCGGTACTACAACCCCGCCCGCCCGCGACAATCGCGAGGCCGGCGGGGATGTGGCCGTTTTCTCGCCTGTGCGCGGGTGAACAATGCCTGAATCGATCAAGCAAATTTCGTTCGGAAAGCTCGAGCAGGGGATGGAAATGCCCCATCTCCTCGACATCCAGACGCAAGCGTTCGAAGCGCTCCTGCAAACGGATGCCGCCGCTCATGAGCGCGAGGACGTCGGCCTCGAGCGGGTCTTCAAGGACCTGTTCCCGATTACCGACGTTCACGAGAACTTCTCTCTCGAGTTCGTGCGCTACTCCCTCGGTGAGCCGAAGTACACCGTCGAGGAGTGCATCGAGCGCGACATGACCTACTCCGCCCCGTTGAAGGCGACGCTCCAACTCGTCATCAACGAGGAAGTGAACGGAGTGAAGCGGCCGCGGAACATCATCGAGAAGGAAGTCTATCTTGGTGAGCTTCCGCTGCTCACGCCGTTAGGCACCTTCGTGATCAACGGCGCCGAGCGCGTGATCGTGAGCCAGCTCCATCGTTCGCCCGGCGTCGTGTTCGAAGAGGCGACGCACCCGAACGGACAGCGCCTCATCTCCGCCCGGATCATTCCGTTCCGCGGATCGTGGGTGGAGTTCACGGTCGATATCCATGACGTGATCTACGTCCACATCGACAAGAAGAAGAAGTTCCCGGCGACGGCGCTCCTGCGCGCATTCGGCTACGGCACGAATTCGGATATTTTGCGTCTTTTCTTCGCCGTTCGAGATCTGGATCTGACGAAGAAGCGTGAGAGCCGCGGCGAGCAGCGCGAAGTGTTGGGCGCAATCATCGCTGAAGACATCGCATTGCCCGGCGAGGCCACGCCCGAGGACGCGCCCAAAGCGCGCACCAAGAAGGCGAAGGCCGAGCGTGAGCGCGCCGAGAATGTGCTCCTGGTCAAGGAGGGCGACGAGCTCACCGACGAGGTGCTGAACCGCGTCCGCCGTCAGGGAATCGACACGATCAAGATGTTCGCGTCGTACATGACGATCGATCTGCGCGATGAGCAGGACGCGATCGAGCGCGGCGAGCGCCAGGTGCGCCGGGTGCTCGCGCTGGACGTCACGAACGAGGACGGCGAAGTGATCGGCGAATCGGGTCAGCCGCTCACCGATACGCTCATTCGGAAGATTCGCAAGGCCGACGTCAACAGGGTGCCGGTGTTCGTCACGTCGGGTCGTGCCGAATCGACGCTGATCAAGAACACGCTGGCGAAGGATCCGACGCGGAGTGAGAAGGAATCGCTACAGCAGATCTACGCGTTGCTCCGTCCCGGCGACGCGCCCGATGCGGCGACGGCCAAGCAGGCACTGGAGCGCCTGTTCTTCTCGCCGAAGCGCTACGACCTCGGCCGCGTTGGCCGGTACAAGATCAATCAGCGCCTCGGCCTAACGACAGACGCGGGAACGACGGTATTAACCAAAGAGGACTTCGTTGCGATCCTGCGATATCTCGTGGAACTGCACGAGGGTCGTGGGCATGTCGACGACATCGATCACCTTGGCAACCGCCGCATCCGCTCGGTTGGCGAGTTGATCGCAAATCAGTTCTCGGTCGGTCTCTCGCGCATGGCGCGCTTGGTCAAAGAGCGAATGTCCATCAACACGGACCCCGAAAAGATCTCGCTCGACGATCTCGTGAATGCGCGTACGGTGAGCGCGGTCATCCAGGCGTTCTTCGGATCGAGCCAGCTGTCGCAGTTCATGGATCAGACGAACCCGCTCGCCGAGCTGACGCACAAGCGTCGTCTGTCGGCGTTGGGACCGGGTGGCCTAACGAGAGAGCGCGCCGGCTTCGAAGTCCGCGACGTGCACTATTCGCAGTACGGCCGCATGTGCCCGATCGAGACGCCGGAAGGTCCGAACATCGGCCTCATCACCTCCCTCGCCTGCTTCGCGCGCGTGAACGACCTCGGCTTCGTCGAAACGCCCTATCGGGTGCTCAAGAATGGGAAGGTCACTGATGAAATCATCTGGCTCGATGCAAATCGAGAAGAAGATGCCATCATTGCCCAGGCGAACGCCGCCCTCGAAGAGGACGGCACGTTCTCCGACGAGCTCGTGCTCTGCCGTCAACAGGGTGACGTGCCGCTCGTTCCACGCGATCGCGTGGACTACATGGACGTCGCGCCGGAACAGCTCGTCTCGATCGCGGCGGCGCTCATTCCATTCCTCGAGCACGATGATGCGAACCGCGCCCTCATGGGCTCGAACATGCAGCGTCAGGCGGTGCCGCTCTTGAATCCGCGTACGCCGCTCGTCGGCACGGGACTGGAGGAGAAGGTCGCGCGCGATTCGGGCGCGGTCGTCATCGCCAAGCGGGCCGGCGTCGTCACGCACGTGACGGCTGACGAGATCATCGTCGACAGTGGGCCGGCCGAGCGCCGCGCGGCGGAAGAGCGCCGGGGCGACGATCGTCCGCTGGCGCGTCTCACGCAGCACGATCGATATCGTCTCAAGAAGTACTGGCGGACGAACCAGGACACCGCGATCAATCAGCGCCCGCTCGTTAGGCTCGGCCAGCGCATTAAACAAGGAGACGTCCTGGCTGACGGATCGGGAACAGAGCAGGGGCAGCTGGCGTTAGGCTCGAATGTCACGGTGGCATTCATGCCGTGGTACGGGCACAACTTCGAGGACGCGATTGTTCTATCTGAACGCCTGGTGAAGGACGACGTCTACTCATCCATCCATATTCAGGAGTTAGAGCTCCACGTCCGGGATACCAAGCGCGGACAGGAAGAAATTACGCGCGAAATTCCGAACGTCTCGGAAGAAGCACTCCTCGACCTCGACGAGCGCGGCATCGTGCGCATCGGCGCGCATGTGAAGCCCGGCGACATTCTCGTCGGCAAAATTACGCCGAAGGGCGAGACGGAGCTTTCACCCGAAGAGAAGTTGCTGACCGCGATCTTTGGAGAAAAAGCCAAGGATGTCAAAGACTCTTCGCTCAAGGTGCCGCCGGGAATGGAGGGCGTCGTTATCGACGTCAAGATCTTCTCGCGCATCGAGGACCAGGTAGTCGAGAAGGATCGCGGCGAGCGCATTGGTGAGGTGCGCCGACTCGAGAACGAGGAGAAGCTGCGCGTCAACGAGGTGCGCGACTCCGAGCTCCTCGAGCTGCTAAACGACCAAACGATCGCGCTCGCGCTCAAGGCGGGCACCGTCGAAGAAGCGATTACGGCCGGGACCAAGGTCACCACGCAGATGTTGCGTGAGATGCGCCTCTCGTCGATTGACCTCAAGACGCTGCGGGTCGAGAACAAGCGGACGAACGAGCGCGTGCGGCAGATCATCGATGCGTCGAGCGAAGAGAAGACACGCATCGAGGAGAGAGCCGAAGAGCGGATCGATCGTATCCTCCAGCCTGACGAGCTGCCGCCGGGTGTCATCCAGCTCGTGAAGGTCTATCTGGCCGAGAAGCGCAAGATCTCGGTCGGCGACAAGATGGCGGGGCGCCACGGCAACAAGGGCATCGTTGCGCGTATCGTCCCAGAAGAAGACATGCCCTTCCTGCCCGATGGAAGGCCCGTAGACATAGTGCTAAACCCGCTCGGCGTGCCTTCACGCATGAACGTTGGGCAGATCCTCGAGACGCACCTCGGCTGGGCGGCAAAGATTCTCAACTTCTACGCGAAGACGCCGGTGTTCCAGGGCGCGAACGAGAGCGAGATCGGCCTGCTGATGAAGATGGCCGGTATTAATTGGGCCGCGCAGGCGTTAGGCCTGCGCACACCCGCGCCGTCGATCACCGACGCGGATGTGCGAACGATCCTCGGCGATATCAAGCCGGCCGACGCGAGCGGCGAGGTGTTCGAGCGGCTCGAGGAAGCCTCGCTCAATCAGTTCGGTGCTCGCTCGATGTCGGCGGGAACACGCGAGATTCATCATCGCGTGCGCGACTTCCTCGCCGAGGCGTCGCGCGAGCTCGCCGACCGCGAACAGCAAGAGATGTCGCATCAGTCCGACTTCCACACGGCACGCTCCGACGACGAGTCGTCCGGCGCGTCGCAGCGGACGGAGTACAAGAACACGCTCCGTCAGCTCGAGAAGACGCGTGGTGCGACGCTCTCGGACCTACTGCAGACGCTCGAGCTGCCCGCGCTCGCGTCGGCGCTCACGAAGAAGGCAGAGCTGGACGTCGATGCCGCGGCGCAGGAACTGATGCGGCTCGCCGGACTCTCTCCGTACGGCAAGGTGCGGCTCCGCGACGGCCGCAGCGGCGAGACCTTCGCCTTCCCGGTGACGGTGGGTGAGATCTACATGCTGAAGCTGTCGCACCTCGTCGACGACAAGATTCAC